>JACPFE010000354.1 GCA_016183145.1 Deltaproteobacteria bacterium
CGCCGAGCATTCGCCGACGTCCCACTGGCCGTGAAGATATTTGTAATGGCGCTCGCCCGAAGAAGTGAAGTTCGGGTCGATGTCGAGTTCGTAGCCTTCGACGCCGACTTTGCCGTCGATCAGCGCGCGGCAGCGCGGATGCTCGGGGAGACCGAGAGTGATGCGGGGTTTGGTGGCCATAAATATCCCTTTGGAATCTCAAATATCGGATCTCAAATTTCACAGCCGGTTTTGGGGATCTGAAATCTTGCGAATCATCTTGCGCCCGGAAGCGATAATTCTTTGTGGACTTCGCGCAGGAGCGAGAAGTCGACCAACTGGGCCAGGGATGGACTCGATGCGAGCTTTAGCGGTTGGGTGATCGTCAGATCGACGTTCTTGCGCATGGTCACGTCGCGCGGATGGCCGAATTCCCCCTGGGCAATCTTGTATGTCTCTTCCTTGCGGTTGAGCATGAACTGCAAGCTTTTGACCATCACCCGCGTCCAACGTTTGAGCTTGTCGCGCCGGTTCGCCAGGTGCGCGTCCGAAGTCGAATAACCCGCCCAAGGCCAGGGGCCCATGTCGGCGAGCACGGCCAATTCGGTGAAGCCCTGTTTTTTCATGATCATGGCGGCGTCGGGGTTGAAGGCGCGCGCCTGGATGATGCCGTTGCGCATGGCCGCGATCGAGGTCTCGGCGCCGCCGATGGTCATGAACGTCACGTCTTTCCTCGGATCCAAGCCATGGTGCTGCAAGACGAGACTTGCGGCGAGTTCGGTCGTGGCGCCCGGACCGGTGGTGCCGATGACTTTACCCCTCAAGTCTTGCACCCGTTTGACTCCCGGAGCGCCCATGAGAACAAAAAGCGATTTCTGATAGGGAAAGAAGTTGGCCTTCAACGGGGCGCCGCGCGCCGCCGCGCGCATGGAAGAGCCAGCGATGCCGGCGACGTCGATCTCGCCGGCGATCAGCGCGGTGACGACGACGTTGGAGCCGACCTGAATCCACTGAATCTCCAAGTTCTCCTGGGCAAACATACCGGAGCGCATGCCGACGAAGAGCGGGAGGTAGCCGAAGTCTTTGGTGGAGAGGGCGACACGCAGAAGCTCGGCGTAACCATGCTCCGGCCGGTAACCCAGCGCCAGCGCCGTGATCATGCAGATGAAGGCCAGCCGTAATACGTTTCGCCGCATCGCTTTATCCGCGCCGGCCACCCGGCCTCGGGAAGTGAAGCTCGAGATAGTTGCCTTCAGAGTCGAACATATAGATTGTATGGCCGCTGTCGCGTTCGACACTGCGGTGATATTTGCCTAACTCTTTTGCGGTTTTCAACGCGTCGTCATAGTCTTCCCAGTCCATGTCGAAGGCCTGGTGGGTGATCCCGTCTTGATCGAGCGCGTCACGATGGATCGGCCTAGGCCGTTCAAACAGGACGATGTCATCGCTGCCACACTTGAAACGGTCGAGCTTCTGTACCACGCCGTGAACCGGAAACGAATCAGGATTATTCGGGTTGCCGCCGACACGGCCCAGGTATTCCATGCCCAATACTTTGGTGTAGAAGTCTTTGGCGCGATCCAAGTTATCCACCGGTATACCCACGTGATAGACCTTTTGTAGCTTCATGCGAAACGCCTCCCTCGATTGGATGCGGGGGTGATTTTCATCCTTAGCGGCCAACCTGTCAAGCGGTCGTGGCAATTTTCACAGTTTGATTCCTTGGTTTGTTGTGCCTATGATCCGAGGCGTATGGCACAAACATTTTTTAAGGTTTTAGCGCCGCAGGAAGCGCTGCGGTTATTGCTGGCGGTGGAATCCGTGGGCACGGAGCCTGTTCCAACGATAAAGGCGCGCGCGCGGGTGTTGGCGGAAGATCTCTATTCCGCGGTCGATTTGCCGCACTTTCACCGCGCCGCCATGGACGGCTATGCGGTGAAAGCCAAGGACACCTTCGGCGCGAGCCAGAGCCTGCCGGCCTATCTGAAGCTCGCCGGCGTCGTCGAAATGGGCAAAGAGGCGACCCAAGCGCTTAATTCGGGCGAGGCGATTCGCATCTCGACCGGCGGGATGATGCCGCCGCAGGCCGACGCCGTCGTCATGGTCGAGTACACCGACGAAACCGACGCCGGATTGGTCGAGATTCATCGCGGCGTGTCGCCGTGGCAAAACGTCATTCAAATCGGCGACGATATCAAGCAAGGCGAACCGGTATTCCAGCGCGGCCGGCGCCTCAAGGCGCACGACCTGGGAGCGTTGACGGGGGTCGGCATCTCATCGGTTCCGGTCTACAAGCGGCCGCGCGTGGGCCTGATCTCGACGGGCGATGAAATCGTCGACGCCGACACCGAGCCGCGTCCCGGCCAGGTGCGTAACATCAATCAACACTCGCTGGCCGGGCTGATCGAAGAATGCGGTGGGGAGCTCAAGGATTGGGGCGTGATTCGCGACGATCGCGGCGATTTATCGAAGGCGATCGGTGAGGCATTGGAATGGGGCGATCTCGTTCTGCTCTCCGGCGGCAGCTCCATGGGCGCCAAAGATATTGCGCTGGAAACAATTTTGTCTTTCCCCGATTCTGAATTCATTTTTCACGGCATCTCCATTGCGCCGGGAAAACCGACGATCTTCGCCCGCGCGTGCGGCAAACCGATTCTCGGCCTGCCCGGTTATCCGGTATCCGCCCTGGTGATCTTTGACCTGTTTGGCGCCCCGCTGATTCGCCGCTTGGGTGGTGAAAGCGCCGCTGCCTTGCAGCGATTTTCCCGATCCGTGCGCGCAAAGTTGAAAACCAACATCGCCTCCCAACTCGGCCGCGAGGATTATGTTCGAGTGACGTTGGAACGGCAATCGGATCGCCTGATTGCGACGCCTTTGCCCAGCAAGTCGGGCGCGATCTTCACCCTGGTCAAAGCCGACGGCATGGTGCGCATCGAGATGAATCAGGACGGGTTGGAGCAAGGGGAAGAGGTCGAAGTCATATTATTTTAGTCCTGTGTCCAGCGTCCAGGGTCTAGCGTTTTCATTAACGCTAGACTCAGACTCAAAACCCGACACTGTATTTGCCATGGCCCGCAAACGCTATCTCAAGAAGACGCCCCTGACCGAGGCGCGAGCGCTATTTCTGTCGACGGTGGATCCGGCGCGGCTTGCCAGTGAAGAGATTGCCGTTGAGGGGGCCGAGGATCGCATCACTGCCGAGCCCGTCTTCGCCAAAATTTCCTCGCCGCACTATCACGCTTCCGCCATGGATGGGATCTGTGTGCGCGCCGAGGATACCTTCGGCGCCACGGAGTTTGTCGGCAAAAAACTCACGCTGGCGGATTCCGTTTCGCCTCGCTCTGGCGCCTTCGAGTACCTCGACACGGGAAACTCACTGCCGCCGTGGGCGAACGCGGTCATCATGATCGAGAAGGTCCATCAGATCGATGACCGCACGGTAGAAATCTTCGAGTCGGTGGCGCCGTGGAACCATGTGCGGCTGGTCGGCGAAGACGTGGTCGCCACTGAATTGCTCCTGCCCCGTTCCCATCGCTTGCGTCCTTACGATCTCGGCGCATTGCTGGCCGCGGGACACACGACGGTGCGCGTCAAAGCGCGTCCCATAGTGGGCATCATTCCCACCGGGGACGAGTTGATCCAACCGGGCGAAGAGGCCAAGCCCGGCGCGGTGATCGAATTCAATTCCACGGTGCTGGCGGCCTTTGTGCGAGAATGGGGCGGGACGCCGGTTAAATATCCGCGGGCCAAGGATGATTTGACACTGCTCATAGGGGCGGTGCGGCAAGCAGCCGATCAGTGCGACCTGGTAACGGTCATCGCGGGCTCTTCGGCGGGCGAGCATGATTTGACCGCTGATGTTGTAACCGAAGCGGGGAAGTTGTTGGCGCATGGCATCGACGTCATGCCTGGAAAACCGGCGGTGCTGGGGCAAGTCGCCGGCAAACCATTGATCGGTGTGCCGGGATATCCGGTCTCGGCGATCGTCATCGCGCGGGAGATTTTACGGCCGGCGATCGAAAAATTCCTTGGTTCCGCCGTCCCTGCCTATCCGACTGTCCGCGCCATCGTGCCGAAGAA
The DNA here is from genome assembly GCA_016183145.1 of Deltaproteobacteria bacterium. Classification (GTDB taxonomy): domain Bacteria; phylum Desulfobacterota; class Binatia; order UBA9968; family UBA9968; genus JACPFE01. The sequence goes on from JACPFE010000354.1 coordinate 4,060, forward strand.
AATCGCCTCGCATCTGGGTCTGGAAGAATTTATTCGCGTGACACTCGGTCGCGTCGGTGAAAAATTGGTCGCGGTGCCGCTCGCGCGCGGCGCCGGGGTGATTACTACGATGGTGCACGCGGATGGCCTGTTGCGCGTTCCAAGTCTCGTCGAGGGATTGAATGCGGGCGAGCAGGCCGACGTGGAACTCCTGCGACCGATCGAGGATATCGAAAACACGATTCTCTGTACCGGCAGCCACGATCTCGCCATCGGCGTTTTAGAGGATCAGTTGAAACTGCGCCATCCGGAACTCAAGATCGCCGCCACCAACGTCGGCAGCTTGGGCGGCCTGCTCGCGCTCCAACGAGGCGAAACCCATCTGGCGGGCACGCATCTGCTCGATCCGGAAACAGGGGTCTATAATATTCCCGACATCAAGAGAACCATTCCGAAGGTTCCCGTCGTGCTGGTTCATCTGGCGCAGCGCGAACAGGGAATTCTCGTCGCGCCGGGAAATCCGAAAGCGATCGGCAGTCTCAAGGATCTCGCTAGAAAAGGGGTCCGCTTCGTCAATCGCCAGCCCGGTTCGGGCACCCGGGTGTTGTTGGATTATGAGCTCAAACGATTGGGTATCGAGTCGGGCTCGATTAACGGCTACCAACGGGAGGAGTTCACGCACATGGCGGTCGGTGTGGCAATCGCAAGCGGCCTTGCAGACGCTGGCCTCGGCGTGCGTGCCGCCGCCAATGCCTTGGCCCTCGATTTCATACCGATCGCCGCCGAACAGTATGATCTCTTGTTTCACCGCTCGTTTTTCGAATCCGCGTCGGGAAATCGCTTGGTAGAAATCCTGACTTCCGCGGGACTTAAAAGTGCGGTCGCTTCCCTCGGCGGCTATGACACGGAGAGATGCGGTGAGATTCTTTACCGCCAATAGGGTCCGCGCCACGGGCCAATTCCTCATCGGCTGACCGGCGCTTCAGTACCCCGCCTGTCCATCAAACCGCGTTCATTGCAGGTTCATACCGGACCACAATCATGCCCGTTGTCCGGGATTTAACAAGCTAGCGATGAGTTGCACAGTAAAGTCCCGTATTGTCTGGGCTTGTCCAAAACGGTACTTCGAAGGCCCGCGTTCGTTTGTGTTTTCGCTTTTCAAAACAATCACTTAAGCACTTACGAATCGTGGCATCGGCATTGCGTTATTTCCAAGCGAGGTAATGCTGATGAGCGGAAAACTCGACGACATTCAGTTGCTGACCCTAAGCGAAGCCGCGGATATTTTGCAGGTCTCCACGCGCACGCTGCAGAGAATGATCCATAGCGGCGAGATGCCGGCGTTAAAAGTCGGCGGTCAGTGGCGCGTGCGCAGGGCGCTGCTGCGACAATGGGTGGAAAATCGCGAAGGCTCGGCGCGGGCAACGGCGCGGGATGGTGGGGGGGAGGACTCATGAGGCGCGATGGTGGGTCCACCCTTGTCCAAGGTGGCTCGATGGGCTTGATGGGTCGGCGCGAGGCTTCCATGTCTAAATTCCGTCGCTATTTTTCGATCACCAGCTTTATCAGCATGGTGGTCGCAGCTATCCTCCTAGCTGCATTCTATCGCTGGATTGCGCTTAACGATCTGCTTGAACTGGGAGAGCGTCACAATGTCTCTTTAACGCAGGCATTTTCGAATTCATTGTGGCCACAGTTCAGTCTATTCCTTACCCGCACCGTCAGTCTCAGTGGCGATGAAATTAGAACTCATCATGACACCGCCGAGCTTCGTAAGGCTGTCCTGGCCCAGATGAGGGGTTTATCTGTACTGAAAATCAAAATATACGACCTCACTGGACGGACGGTGTTTTCCACTGAGGCCCGACAGATTGGCGAGGATAAAAGTAGCAATCCCGGATTCCTTTCGGCCCGGTCGGGGAAAGTGGCTAGCGAACTTACCCATCGGAATACCTTTAGCGCCTTCGAAGGTGAGGTTGAAAACCGTGACCTCATTGGAAGCTATATCCCTATCCGGCGCGGTGATCCGACGGCTCCTATAGAAGCAGTTTTTGAACTCTACTACGACGTGACACCATTGCTTCAGAAAACCCAGCGTACTCAGTGGGTCCTGCTTCCGGGAGTTCTCGTAATATTAGGTTTGCTGTATTGCGTTCTCTATTTCGTCATAAGCCGCGTGCAACGGGCACTGAAGCAGGCGCTCGATGAAAATGGCGAGTTGGTTGAAGTTTTAGGGCAGCGGGTGGCCAAGCTTACGGCCGCCGAGGCGCGCCTTGGGGCGCTGCACGAAATCAGCCAAACGATTTATGAATCGACTGATCTAGACGTCATGATGAACCAGATTCTCGACCAAACTATCGAGGTCATGGGATTTGAGATCGGAATGATCCGGTTGCTGCAGCCGGATCGAAAAACCTTGGAGCCGGTGGCGAGCCGGGGGTATCGCGATCCCGAGAATGTCAACCGGCAACGAAGACGCGCAGAAAATCCCGCTTCGCCCCGAATCATCGCGCAAGTCCTCGCCACACGGGCGACGAGAGTGGAGGACCTCGCTCAAGTAGATGGAATGCGCACTTTCAAGCGCGAGGGTGTGCGCACCATGGTTACGGTACCGCTGCGTACGCGAGAGGATGTGCTAGGCGTGATTCATCTTGGTCATCGCACCGAACGACACATCGAACCCGAGGAGATACGCTTACTCGAAGCGATCGGAACTCAGGCGGGAATCGGGGTGCAAACGATTCGGCTGTTCGAAGCGGCCGAGCGGCGCGCCAGAGCACAGGAAGCGCTCAACGTCATCGCCGCCACCGCCAGCCGATCGCTGGATCCCAAGGAGCTTTTTGAAATCCTCGCGGATAAAACGGTGGAAGTAACGAAACGACGACGGATCAACTTCAGGCTTAAGGACACCCTCACTGGCAAAGTCGCCATCGTCGCCTATCGGGGGTTTACGGAGGAAGAAATAGAGAAGCTTCGTGGTATTACACCGCATCCAATGAGTGAAAAGGTCTTTGCATCAGGAGATCCACTGGTGATCAATGATCGACCGGCAGACGGTTCGGCAGGGCTATTAGCAAAAACTCAGTCAGTGGCATGGATCCCGGTGAAGGCCGGCGCTAAAGTCATTGGAGTTTTAGGTATTTCCGACGATCAATCGAGACCCTTTCCCCCGAGCGAAGTGGAATTTCTCCAGGCGATTGCCAACGTCATTGGCGCTGCGATTGAAAATGCCCGCCTGTTTGGCGAGACCAAGCGCAATTTGGAACAGATCCGTATCCTCAATGAAATCGGCACGGCCATAATCTCGACTTTGGACCTGCATGATCTGCTAGCCGTTTTTCTGGAGAAAATCGATAACATATTGCCATATTCGGCGAGCAGCGTGAGGTTGTTTAACCCACAGACCAAGCTCCTAGAGCCGGTCGCGTGCCGCAATCTCGACGATAACGAGTGGAAGGCCGAGCCGTGGCGGGGTGGGCGCGGTATCCCCAATGCTGTTTTCGAAAGTAAGGCTCCTCTGATGCTCCGTAACCTTCAAAGCGACCCGCGGCTCCGCGATGCTGAGTATATCCGCAAACATGGCTTGGTCTCTTATGTAGGGGTTCCTTTGATGGTTCGAGATGAGACCTTGGGGGTGCTTTCTTTCTACACGAAAGAGGAACGCGAATTTACCGGTCAAGAGGTGGAGTTTCTTTCCACCCTTGCGAGCCAAGCCGCCATCGTGATTCATAATTCGCAACTTTTTCAGCAAACCAAGACCCAGACACTTCAGTTAGAGGAGTCCAATGAGGCGAAGGATGAGTTGCTGAAAGTTATGGCCCGGCAGAAGGAGGAATTATCTCGTCTCAATGCCGGATTGGAATACGAAATCGCCGAGAGAGGGCGGGCAAAGGCGGAACTCGCGGCGAAAAACCGCGACCTCGAGACCCTTCTTTACGTGACTTCGCACGACTTGCGCGAGCCGCTGCGCGCCATCGAGAACTTCTCGCGCATCGTCAATGACCGCTACAGCGATCGCCTCGACGGGAAAGGGCAGGATTTCTTGCGCCGTGTGATCCAGGGATCCCAGCGATTAAATCGCCTGCTTGACGATATCCTCATGCTCTCCCGGTCGCAGCGCATGGGCGCGCCCACCGAAACGGTCCCCGGCGAAACCATCGTGCAGGAGGCGCTCAAACGTCTCGAAGCGAAAGTGAGCGCCACGAATGCGCAGGTTCATGTCGCGCCAGAGTTTGGCGGATTACGCGTGGACAAAACCTGGGCGACTCAAGCGGTCTACAATCTCATCGCCAATGCGCTCAAATTTACCCGCGACGGCGGCGCGCCCGACGTCGAAGTGTCGCCCTATCGGCCGGACGAGTCCAATTCCGAAACGGTCGGGATTACCGTGCGCGATCGGGGCCCCGGCGTGGCGCCGGAACATGCCGAACGTATCTTCCAACTCTTTCAGCGCGCGGTTGGGCGGGAGATCGAGGGCACCGGTGCCGGATTGGCCATCGTTCGGCAAATCGCCGAACGGCATGGCGGCAACGCTTGGGTACAGCCGAGGGACGGCGGCGGCTCGGAATTTATTATTACGTTTGGGGAACGCAATGATCTGGAAGGAGTGAATGACTTATGAACACTCAACCGGTGGAAATTCTTCTCGTCGAGGATAACGAAGACGACATACTGCTGGAACAGGAGGCCATCGCGGATGCCAAGCTCCTGAACTTGATGCATGTCGTGCGCGACGGCGAAGAGGCCCTGACCTATGTGCGCCGCCAGGGCGAATACCAGAACGCCCAAGTGCCCGGCCTCATTTTGCTCGACATCAACATGCCCAGGAAGAATGGCTTTGAGGTGCTCAATGAACTCAAAGCCGATCCCGCTCTGATGCACATCCCGGTCGTGATGCTGACCACGAGCGACAGTGAAGCGGACATTGTCAAGTCCTACGCCAAAGGCGCCTGCTCGTACATCACCAAACCGATGGACTTTGACAAGTTCCGAGAAGTGGCCAAGCAATTCGCTCTTTATTGGGCGCTGGTCGCCAGGATACCTTCCCACGCGAGGTAAGAGAGATGCGAGTCCTACTCGTCGAAGACAA
>JACPFE010000355.1 GCA_016183145.1 Deltaproteobacteria bacterium
GATCGATCAGCCGGCGTTGCGGCGCGGTCGCCGCGAACGAGGCAAGGATTTGCTCGACGCTCTTACCGGTCTTCTCCGCCATCCGGTGGGCGTTGGCGTGGGTCAGCTCGTCGTCCAAATAGCCAGGACAGATCGCGTTCACGGTTATTCCCATACGCGCCGTTTCCAGCGCCAGCGCGCGGGTAAGACCCAGGAGTCCATGCTTCGAGCTGACATAGGCGGCGACATGGGAGTAGCCGACCTTGGAGGTGGTCGAACCTATATTGATGATCCGTCCCCACTTGGCCTCGATCATGCCCGGCAGAAAAACCTTGCAACAGTAAAAAGCGCCGGTCAGGTTTGTGCGCAAGATTTCGTCCCACATGGCGTCGGTGGTTTCCAAAATGCTCGCCGCTCTGGCCACCCCTGCGTTATTGATGAGGATCTGCACCGCGCCCCAGCGCGCGCCGATTGCCGCCGCCAGATCGTCCACCTGTTTTCTTTCCGTCACGTCGCAGGGCAGCGCCAGCACTTGGCCTCCCTCGCGACCGATTTCCTCGGCAGTCGCCTGCAATCTCGCTTCGCTGCGCGCGGTGATCACCACGCGGCTCCCTTGGCCCGCGAAAGCGCGCGCCAACACGCGACCGAGGCCGCCGCTTCCGCCCGTGATCAATACGATCGTATTCATCAGTTCAGCCATGTCCAATCCATAGCATATCGCCCGACGAAAATCGCGGTGGAGCCCGACGGGCAAGCCCGTGGCACCTTCCAGTACGCCCGTGGGGCGGAATCCTGACCAAGAGCCCCCGGCCAAAGCCGGAGCTCCAGTCGAAGGGTCGCGGCGCCGTTCTGCCGGCTTCTTGCTCTGCGCCTGGGTTTCAGATAAAGGGAACACTCAAATCCCCCTGCGAGGTCTAGGACCATGCGCGCGATAAGACCAGTCTTGTTTAATCTGGTTTTGGTTCTCGGTCTAAGCACCGTTGCGTCGGGTGACGAACTGGCGAAGTCGCCCTTGTCTATTTGGCGCGAGGCGCCACCCGCGGCCGGTGAAACCGAGCTGGAGCGCCTCAACCGCGCTTTTGTCCAGTTGGCAAATAATGCCCGGCCCGCCATCGTCCAGATCCGTGCCAGCGCCAGCCAAGACGCCAAGCTAAAATCCGAGGTGAGTCAAGCTCAAGGCAGCCGCGGCTCTGGCTTCATCATCAATTCCCAAGGTTTTATCCTTACGGCGCATCACGTCATCGATAAAGCCAAAGACATCGAGGTCCGGCTCGCCGATGGGCAACGTCTACCCGCGCAGATTATCACCGCCGATGCCCAGGTCGATCTGGCCATAATAAGGATTCAAACGGAGCGCGAACTCCCAATTGTTCCTCTCGGCGACTCCGAAGGGATCCGCGTCGGCGATCTCGCCGTGGTGTTGGGCTATCCCTTTGGCCGGGAGAGTTCCATGAATCTGGGCATCATCAGCCGCGCCGGCCGGAGTTATCCCGACTCGGCAAGCTACGAATTTATCCAAACCGACGCGGGCGGCTATGCCGGCGGCAGCGGCGGCCCACTGCTCAACAGCAAGGGACATGTCGTCGGCATGATCACCATGGCTTCGGAACGGGGCAACATGGGCTTTGCCACGCCGATCAACGTCATCAAGAGGGTCATACCCCGACTCATGAACGGCGAGAAGTTCACCTGGGGTTGGCTAGGCGTGCAAATAGCCGAGGTCTCGTTACAGCAGGCTAAAGCCCTGGGGCTTTCACCGGCGAAGGGTGCAGTAATCCATTCCGTGCTGCCGGGCCAACCCGCCGAGCGGGGCGGAGTACGCACGCGGGATGTCATCCTGTCGGTTAACGACAATCAAGTTAACAGCCCGCGCGACGTCTCACGTATGATCGGCGGATTGGAGGCCGGACGGGTGGTGAAGCTCACCATCCTTCGTAGCGGCAAAACTCTCCAGCTCTCCGTCCCCCTGGGAACCAAACCCGAGTCGGCCAAGGAACGGGAAGCGTAGGATCGTCTTAAATTCGCTTTCGGGGAGGGTTGAATTCTCTCGCCTTCAGGCGAAGCACGATTCGGCGGAACGGGAGCCAAGTGAACATGAGCACCGTATGCAGCGACAAGGGCAACCCAGTTCGTCATGCCCGCGGAGGCGGGCATCCAGGCTGGACTGCAAAAGGACTGGATTCCCGCTTTCGCGGGAATGACGGTCGGGGCCATTTTCCGGTCGGCTTCAAGCCGACCTGTTTTAAATCCCTCGGCTTACAGCCGAGGGTTGTTTAATTTTCCTCTTTGCTCGGGGCAGTGCCGGAATTTCCCGGCGCCAGGCGTTTTTGCTGCTCTACGTACTGCTGTAGTTTTTTCTGCACTTGGTCGTTGACGGATCCCTCCGGATAACGGCCTTCACGATCACGCTCCCCGGCGGGGATGCCGGTGAGAACTTCGATTCCCTCATCAATGGTGCTTACGGCATAGATGAGAAATTTTCCCTGTTGAACCGCACGGACGACATCCGCTCGCAGCATCAGGTTGCGCAGGTTCGCGCGCGGCATCAACACGCCCTGATCGCCAGTCAAGCCTTTGAGGCGACACACATCGAAGAACCCTTCTATCTTCTGATTAATACCGCCGATGGCCTGGATCTCGCCGTTCTGATTCACCGAACCGGTTACGGCGATGCCTTGCTCGATGGGAATATCCGCAAGGCTGGAAAGGATCGCGTAGAGCTCCGTGGACGAGGCGCTATCTCCATCCACGCCGTCGTAAGACTGCTCAAAGCAGATGCTGCTGGACAGCGAAAGCGGACTTTGCTGCGCGTACTTGCCGCCCAGGTAGCCGCTTAGAATCAACACGCCCTTGTCGTGGGTCTTGCCGCTGAGCTTGGCCTCGCGCTCGATGTTGACGATGCCGCCGCGCCCCATGAAAGTTTTCGCCGTGATGCGCGACGGCTTGCCGAAACTAAAATCGCCCAGCTGATAAACCGCGAGCCCGTTTACCTGACCGACCACCACCCCCTGCACGTCCACCAGCACGGACCCCTCCGTGATCATCTCCTGCAAACGCTTCTCGATTAAGTTCAGCCGAAAGATCTTCTCCGTGATCGCCCGCTCGACATGGCGCTGCGCCACCAGCTCGGCGTTTTCTTTGCCGGCCCAGTAGTCCGATTCGACGAGCAAGTCAGCCATATCGCTAAAACGGGTCGACAGTTTGTTTTGATCTTCGACCATGCGGGCGCAATGCTCGATCACCCTGGCAACGCCGCTCGAGTCGAAGTGGCGCAGCCCTTCCCGGTTACAGTAGTTGCTAATGAAACAAGCAAAGGCGACGATGTTTTCCTGCGAGCGATCGATTTCAAAGTTGAAATCGGCTTTGACCTTGAAGGTCTCGCGAAAATCGGGGTCGGCGTTTGCCAGGGCGCGGTAGAGAAACGGATCGCCGATCATGATGACTTTGGTATCGGTTGGGATCGGCTCGGGTCTGAGTCCCTGGGGCGGCATGAAGCCAAAAAACGTCCCCGGCTCCTCGATCCTTAATTCGCGGTTCTTGATCACGCGCTGGAGTGCCTCCCACACGCCCGCGTTGGCCAGCACATCGCGGTCGTAAAGGACCAGATAACCACCGTTGGCCTTGCTGATGGAGCCGGCTTTGATAAGGGTCAAATCGGTAATGTAGCCGCCCATGATCGGTTTTTTTTCGATCACGCCGAAAAGATTGTGATAGGTGGGATTGGTCTCAACGATGATCGGCGGCCCCTGGGCGTCGCTGTTATCGACGAAGACATTGACCCGGTAAGGCAAGAAGGGATCGCTCGGCGGTTCGCCGAACGGCATCGCTCCCACTGCCAGGCCCGGCAAGCTGGGCTCGGCGCCTTTGAACCGCTGCAGATTCTCTAAAACATGATGGCGCGCGCCGTCGAGGTAAGCGATCACTTTGGGATAGTCCCGGTATTTCTCTTTGAGCTCGGCCAGCGGGTTACGAACGAGATAATCGGCCGCCTCGGTTTCGGCTTTCTCCAGTTTTTCCGCGATCTCGCGCTCCAGCTTCTTTCCTTCGCGCAGCGTGGCCTCGACTCGCTTTTCAATATCACCCCGTTTTTCTTCCAAGCGCTTTTTCTCCGCCGCCGATAACGCGAGAAATTCGGCCTCTTGCATCGGCTTGCCGTCCTTGGTCGGCAGGAGCACGATCCCGGAGGGCGTCATGCGCAAAGCGAATTCGTTGCGGTTCGCCTCCTCCATCAACGCTTCCATCATCTGCTGTTGTCTTTTTTGCAGCTCCTCGATCATCGCCTGGCGCTGGTGGGCGAACTCGTCGCTTTCAAACATCTTCTTGGCTTCGCGCTGTAGGGTTTGAACCAGCAGTTCCATGTCGGCTTTGAGGTTCTTTCCCATGCCGCGGCGAATTCTCAGCGCCTGGGGACGGTCCGGGTCCGCGAAGTTGTAGACGTAGCACCAGTCCTCCGGAGCATGAGAATCCGCTTGCTGGGCGATACGCTCGGCGGTCACTTTTTTGAGGAACGCCTTGATGATGCTGGTTTTGCCGGTACCGGTAAGTCCGGTAACGAAGATATTGAAGCCGGGCTTGTTCACGCCGAGACCGAATTCAATGGCGCGAATCGCCCGCTCTTGGCCGACAAAATCCTCCAGCGGCGTCATCTCCGAGGTGCAGGTGAACGGGAGGAAAGACAAGTCGCAGCGCCAATTCAATTGCTCGGTCGGAACGATATGTTTTTTCGTCATCGGTTACTCTCACCGCTATACCAATGTCGAACATACGGGGTCGGTGTATTGTCGTCAACTACCGGTTGTTTGACCAGGTGCTATTGATTGACCCACCCGGGGTCTCTATACTTCATTCAATGATTCGTCAGGCTAACCGGTTTCGCCCGTGGCAGGTTCGCTGCGCCTGGGTGCTATTGGTTACTTTTTTTGTAAGCGGCTGCGGCGGCGCTAACATTCCGTCGGTTCTCCCCTCGCTCGGACCGCCGAGCGAAGACGAAGAGGTAAGGATCAGTCGGGAGTTCCGGCGCGAGGCCAAGAAATATCTTAAATTTGTCAATGATCCCGAAGTCGAACGCTACATCGAGCGCATCGGACAACGGATTCTTTCAGCCATGGGGCCACAGCCCTTCGATTATCGTTTCTTTGTTGTCGAAGACCCCCAGCTCAACGCCTTTGCGGTCCCTGGTGGATCGATTTACTTTTACTCCGGGCTCCTGGAGAGAGCCAAAAGCACCGATGAAATCGCCGGCGTGTTGGGACATGAGATCGTTCACATAAAAGGGCGCCACATGGCCCGCTCCTCCGGTTTCGACATGTATTCTGTTTTGAGCCTTCTCAGCATGCTGCTGTTGGCGCGCAGCGGAGCTGGGGCCCAAGCTGCCGGCGCCGTCGGCCAAGCAGTGGCGGCAACCCGGGAAATAGCCTATAGCCGGCAGCTAGAGATGGAAGCGGACACGCTAGGCGAACGGTACATGGCCGCGGCGGGCTACGATCCGAAGGGAAGCGTAGCTTTTCTAAAGTTGTTGGATCAAGAGCGCAATTTGAGTCCCGTAGATATCCCTCCCTACCTCATGACCCACCCCGTCACTCAAGAACGGGTAGCTAACGCGGAGTTGGTTCTAAAATCCTTGGGGAAAATCGAACCCAGGGTCGAAATACCGGACCCGCTTAAAAAAGTAAAAATTCTCATCCGGCTGCAACGTCACGAAGGGGACGCGGTCCTCGACGAGTACCGCAAGTTGGCGCGGCAAAACCCGCAAGATTCTGAAGCGCTCCATCTTTATGCCTTTGCCCAGCATATGAAGGGGCAACTATCCGAGGCCAAGGATAATTACGAGAAAGCGCGAAAGCTAAATCCCGATAACATGGCCTTGCAGCGAGATCTGGGGCGTCTTTACACTCAGACCGGCGATTTCGTTTCAGCGCGGGCTGCCTTCGACCGCGCCCTGGCGCTGGAACCCAAGGAGTCTCTCACCTATTTGTATTTAGGGGAATTGTTGGAAAAAGAGTCCGACCTCAGGGCGGCCGCCGGCGCCTACTTAAACGCTCTCAATCTCTCGCCTCTTTGGGACAGGCCGCCCTACCGGCTCGGGATCGTTTACAGTAAACTCGACCGGCTCGGTGACGCTTATTATTACTTGGGCCGGTCTTTTTTGCTCCAGGACGAAGATCAAAGGGCGATCGCCGAGTATGAGAGAGCAATCAAAATCTCGGGCGAGAACTCACCCCGAGGTCAGGTGATTAGAGAAGAACTAAAAGCTCTTCGCGCGCGCAGGAGATGAAGCTACTCCTGACCCGCCATCATGGGTAACGAAAGAACTCTTCCCCGGACCGGCTTCGCCGAACCGTTTTCTCGCTTCAGCAGCACCGACCGAAGATAGTCGGGGTCAAAACCCAACAGATCACAGATATTCGTGAACGAGAAAAGCCAATCCGTCCCCTTGTCCTGAACCCACTCCAGGGCGTTTTCGTAATGACTACGCCCTGCACTGTTCCTTGCGCCCCGATATTTATCGAGGCATTCGACCGCGTCTTTAAGGATCGCGATCATCAGCCTTTTTTCCCCCTCAAGCTTACGGGACAAACCCGTCGTCCCATAAAACTGTGACGGTAAGAATACATCGGGCTCGAGAATCCTCGCTAGAAAATCATCGTACATGTGCTGAAACACTCCTGGCTAGATTGAATCGCATTCTATACCACAAGGTATAGTCCCTTGCAATGAAAAAATAGCCCTATTGATGGTGGCTGATAACAATTCGTACAAATTTACTGGGCCGGCAACTTTTCCAGGACTCGATAGACAGCTTAGAGTTCTCAATCGGGCATTCGTGGGTAAGAACCAACCAGCCGCCGAAAGATAATAGTCCGAACGGGGCGGTGGCGCGGCGTTATTGCGGAAAAACCTGGCTAGACGACGTAAGTTGCTGATAAGTCGATTGTTTCAGTCTAGATTCCCTCCATCAAACCCATCAGTTTGGTCTTGGCGACATTGTGATCCCAGACCTTTTGCACCACGGAGTCCTTGCGGCGCCCTTTCATCACCCGCTGGGTCTCATCCTCGTTATACACGCGCACCGGACCGAGCAGAGATGCTTTGTAAAATCGCGATGCGGCTTCTTCCAGATCGACGCAGCCGGCAAACACCCACTCGATCGCCTGCCCCACCACCATCGAGCCATGCCCGCGCAGCATCACCGCCTCGCCCTTGCCGAGGGTCTTGGCGACGGCATCCCCCTGTTCGATGGTGTGGATCAATGCGGGGTCCATGTAGAGAGGCATCGGGCCAGGGCCGAAAAACGCCCCCGGATTGGAAGACGCCGGATAGAAAGGCTTGTCCACCATGCTAAGCACGGCCACCATGTGGTTATGTAGATGGGCCACGCTCTGGATATCGCTGCGCGCCTTATACGCGCGCGCATGCATGAAGACTTCCGACGGCGCCCTATATTTGCCTTCGATCAGCTTACCCTCGAAGTCGGTAACGACCATATCGTCAGGCGCTACCGTCGCCCGGCTGACCGGATGGGGAAGGATAAGCAAATGATCCGACCCGGGAATACGCACGCTGATATGGCCGCTGTAGTCGACTAACCCGGCGTTGAACAGCATGCGCGACGACATCGCCAATTTTTTCTTTAGCACGTTGAGTTCCGACACGAAAAATCTCCCTTCGTTGTTTCATTACGGTTAAAACTTGCGGAATCATATACCGTGATCGACAAAAAGCCGCAATTGGCACCCGATACGACTTACTTTAATTTAAAGCTCGGCGGCACCACCTCGTCGATGCCCTTTCCC
>JACPFE010000027.1 GCA_016183145.1 Deltaproteobacteria bacterium
CAAAAGGAGGATCGCCGTGTTTGATGACTTAAGAGGGTTTCTAAACATTTTAAAAAGTCAGAGTGAACTCAAGGAAATTTCCGGCGCCGACTGGGACCTGGAAATCGGTGCGATTACAGAACTTCTGGCGGCTGACGCCTCTGCCCCCGCCTTGCTATTCGACGGCATCAAGGGCTATTCGCCGGGATTTCGTATCGCCACTAACCTTTTTGCAACCGAACAGAGAAGTGCGCTCGTGCTGCGTCTGCCATCCGAGTTGAAAGGTCTAGATCTGGTTCGGGCCTGGCGTGAAAAAATCAGGGGCGGGATCAAGCCTATCGATCCCATTGATGCAAAGGATGCCCCGGTAAAAGAAAACATCGTCGAGGGCGACGATGTAGATCTTTACCGCTTTCCGGTTCCCAGGTGGCACGAGTGGGATGGGGGTCGCTACATCGGAACCGGCAGCATGACCATTACACGTGATCCCGACGAGAAATGGGTGAACCTCGGCACCTACCGAGTCATGCTCCACGATAGAAACACGACTTCTTTTTATATTTCCGTGGGCAGGCACGCTGCCATCATGAGGGAGAAGTATTGGTCGCGAGGAAGACCTTGTCCGGCAGCCATCTGCCTGGGTCAGGACCCTACCCTCTGGGCCATGTCGGTTGCCACTATTCCATGGGGTATCTCTGAGTATGGGGCGGCTGGATGGCTTCGAGGAGGGCCGGTGGAGGTTACGTCCGCACAAGAGACTGGTCTCCCGATTCCTGCGGCAGCAGAGATCGTGCTCGAGGGGGAGGCTTGTCCGCCGTCGGTAGAAGCCAGGGACCCGATTCCTGCGGCAGCAGAGATCGTGCTCGAGGGGGAGGCTTTTCCGCCGTCGGTAGAAGCCAGAGAAGAGGGACCGTTTGGCGAATGGATGGGGTATTACGTGGGTCACGGCAAGACCGGAAAGCGGCCGAACGTTCCTGTATTCAAGGTGCGCAGGATCTACTACCGCAATGATCCGATTTTACAAGGGAACCCTCCTTTTAAACCGCCGATTCCGTTCGGCGTCGGCGAGCACATCCTCGTTTCCGCGGCAATTTGGGATGCGGTGGAGCGGGAGGTTCCTGACGTACGGGGTGTTTGGGTTGCCAAAGAAGCGTCCACCTGGGGAGCTCTTTTTACTGTGATCTCGCTTCGCCAGCGCTATCCTGGCCATGCAAAGCAAGCAGCCTGCGTCGCTGCGGGGTGCAGAGCCGGCGCTTACATGGGGCGCTTTTATGTCGTCATCGATGACGATCTCGACCCCTCCAAGATGGGCGATGTGCTTTGGGCCTTAGGAACTCGATGTGACCCAGAGCGCTCTATCGATGTGATCCGCGAAACCTGGTCGAGCGAAGCCGATCCGATCATTTCTCCTGAACGCAAAGGTAAAGGGGAGTTGCTTGGTTCCAAGGCGCTGATTTTGGCGTGTAAGCCGTATCCCTGGTACGAAGATTTTCCGAAGGTGAATCGGGCGAGTCCGGAACTTCTGGCAAGAGTTCAGGAAAAATGGGGATCGATTCTAAGAAACGGTTAATGCCTTTTACGGTTGCCCTGGGAAAATCCATTTGAGAAAAGAAGGAGAATCATTATGAGCGCTCAAGTTAGGTACCTTTGGACCGATGGGATGGTGGGTGAGCGCGTGGGGCTGGAAATTTCAGAAGAAGGAGATCGGACCAAGCCGGCATCCGATACCGTATGGAGCAGAGTGGAGACTCTTCCCCTTGAACGGCTCAAAGAAATCCAGCTCCAGCGGCTGAAGTTTCTGCTTTCTTTCACCTACGAGCGCTCGCAGTTTTACCGCGAGCTTTGGGATAGCAAGAAGGTCCGGCACCCGGACATCAAGAGCATCGCAGATTTGCCCAAGCTTCCCGTCGTAACCAAGTACGATTTTGAAAAAGACCAGGCGGCCCGTCCGCCGTTTGGCACCGCCCCGACGATCCGCCCCAATGAGCATCTCAAGTACTGGCAAACCTCCGGCACGACGGCGCGGCCGAGAATCTGGATGGACACAAGGCAGGATTGGGAGAACGGCATCTTGCTTTACACCCGTTCCCTTTATGGTCACGGTGTGAAGCCCGGCTGGCGCGGCTATTTTGCTTTTGGTTTTCCTCCCTTCATCGGCTTCTGGCTGTGCTTTGCCGCCACAGAAGCGATGGGCTGTCAGGTGGTGCCCAAGGGAACGCTTCCCACGGCGGCCTGGCTTCAACTGATGAAAAATATTGCCGGCACCGCGCCGTCGTTCCTATGCTCAACGCCGACCTTTGCCATCCGTCAAATGGAGGCGGCAAAGGAGTTGGGGATCGATCCGACCACTCTAGGAATGAACATCCTCTCGCTCGCGGCCGAGCCGGGAGCCTGCGTCCCGGCCACGAATCGGCTTCTCTCCCAGGGTTGGAATGCAAAGATTCATGATATCCTGGGTGCCACGGAAACCAGCGGCCCCATTCTCTTTACTTGCCAGGACCAGGCGGCAGCGACCCCGGTCTCGGACCACATCGCTATCGATTACTTTATTGTGGAGCTGCTCGACCCGGATACGCTCGAGCCTGTTCCCAGCGGCAGCCCGGGAACCACCTGCGTGACCGCGCTCGGGCGTTACGGTATGCCTGCGGTTCGGTTCCTCGTTGGCGACCACATCCATATCGAGGAGCGTCCTAACTGTCCCTGCGGGCGGACGCTTCCTCTGGCCGTCGGCGGGGTGGCCGGCAGGGCGGATGATGCTCTCTTTGTCAAAGGGATAAAACTCTATCCTTCTCTCGTAGAGACATCGGTCCGCAGCCTCCCTGGGCTGGGAGTGGAATACCGACTGCAAAAAAAGAATGAGCAGGTAGCGGTGCTAGTGGAAGCAGAACCCAGTGTGCCGGAAACGGAATACCCCCAGCTTGCGCGCAAGCTGCAAGAGGATATCAGGCTAAAGGCTACTGTGACTTTGCCGGTTGAAGTCCATCCGGCTGGAACCTTCCCGCGCCTTGAGACGAAAACGCCGCGGATTATCAAAGCCTAAGCCGCTGCGCAACGCGAAATGCAAAGCGCGAATTGAAGAATAATGCTCTTCAGGCTTCTATGTGGGTAACCTGGCACTATTACCTTGATTTTGTTCACCACGAAGATCACGAAGGACACGAAGGTTTCGGAAATTTTGTTCTTAAACTTCGTGCTCTTCGTGACCTCCTTTGAAAATACCCGTTTGGGGATGAGAACCAAGAGGCCCGCCTGGGTTCCGTCATACCCGCGAAAGCGGGTATCCAGGCTAATTCGGCGCAACAAACCTGGATTCCCGCGTGCGCGGGAATGACGAGTCGAGG
>JACPFE010000356.1 GCA_016183145.1 Deltaproteobacteria bacterium
CAGGGAGATCGTGGTCGCAATTCACGATAACCAGCTTCTTGAGGCTTCAGGCGAGTATGGTGATGCGCTCGTGGGTGATCCTCTGGAGTACGATGAACTGACCATCGAGCACGCCGGCGGCACAACCAGGATTGGACTGTTCAACCGCGGCATCATGCTCCTGACCACCAACGAGGAGTTCTACAAGCGGGCCCACCGCGTCTGCGAAACGATTAGAGATACTGTGAATGCGAAATAACTGCCCGAGTAGAGAAAACTGCTTCGCCCCTGGTCTTCAAAACTGGCAAGCCCGACTCAAAAAAGTAAGGAGAGAATGGAGACTTAGCCTCACTTCCACATTTCAAGGGGTGGAATTGTGGAAAATCAATGAGTTAGTTCTTCGAGTCGCCACTACAATTCGGCCAAGGCGGGTGAGTGAGCGCAGGCGCTCGGGGAGAGTTAAGTGCGGAGCCTATCCGATGAGCCCGCGCGGTGTCAATCAAGCGAGCTTAGACTGTCACGCGTACCCGCGGCGCATCGTCGTCCGGCTCGTCGCGTTTGGGCGTGCGCATGTAAGGATAGATGAATGCTCGCCCGGCCGCGGCCAAAGGCGCTAGATTAGACTTCGATGATAATGTCAACGTTTCTTTCGCGGTTGGGATCGCAGGAGGCTCGGCCACCACCGCAGCTTCCAAAGATTTTTCAGGAACGAGAACGATCTCTGGCGAAACCAGCTCGGTTGCTTGGGGCGTAAGCGGCGGCTTTTCCGATAGAACAGACGGAGAATTAGCCGCTCGCGCCATCGCCGTCCCATCGCCGGCCTCGTCCGTTTTGCCGAATAGCGCCGCGTAAATATGGTCGCCGATGTCCTTGCCCGTAAACCAGCCAACCACCGCATTGACGATTCCCGAGACGAAACCGCCGATCCGACCCCATAACGCGCCGCCGATGACCCGCGGCGCCATGCCGAGATTGTCGCCGGTCATGTTGCGGTAGATCGTCGCCACGATGGGGATATGTTGCAGCGGATTGATGATGTCCAGCAGGTCGCGAAAACCGAAACTTTCCTGCTCCCATAACGAAAAAGACTTCTCGGATTTCGCCGGCGCCGGCGTTGCCGAATCGCTCGGCCGGGCCGCGATTTCCAAGGCGATATCGGGGTAGCCCGCCGACCGCGCGGCGGCGGGCGCTGCCGTGCCGCGGTTGGCGACGCCTTCGATCTCGTTTGGATAGCGCTTGATGTCGCCCCGCTCCAGGGCCGAAAAAGTATTTGGATCGATCGTACTCATGGTCGATCATCCGCGCCGCTTGGCGGCTGTGCCGTCTTCGTATCCGTATTGTAGTATAGCCGGATTTCGACGCGACGGTTGCCGCGGCGATTGCCGGCACTGGAGTTCGGTAGACGGGGCCGGTGATTCGCGTAGCCTTGCACGGCGATGCGCGACGGCGGGACGCCTCGTTCAATCAAGTAACGCCCCACCCGGCTGGCGCGCGCGGCGGAGAGTTCCCAGTTCGTCGGGAATATCGTTGTCGCGATCGGGCGGTCATCGGTGTGGCCGCTGATTTCCAGCGAAAGATTAGGACGGCTCAAGACCATCGCCACCAGCTTTTCGAGCACCGGAAGCGCCTGTGATCTGAGGTCGGCCTTTCCCGATTCGAAGGAAATCGTATCTTTAAGAGAAACGAAGAGCTCATTTTGCGCCGCTTCCACGCTGACCTCGTTGGCTAATCCCGCAGCGCCGATGAAGCTCGTCATCTCATCCCGAACGCCCTGCCACTCTTTGCCTGGCGGCACGGACTCAGGTGAAACGACCCGTGGCTCCGGAAGTTGCGCCGTCGTAGCTGCCGCGCCCGGCTTTTCCTGCGGCGCGATCGGCTTGGTGCTGATCACGTACCAAGCCACCAGAAATCCAAGAAGCAACAGCGTCAGGTCGCTCAGCGTGATCATCCACCAATTGGCATCATCACCGCCCGGCTGAAGATATTTCAGCCTTGCCGCTGAATGAACCGTGCCGCGAGGTGCCGGTGCCTGATGGCGAATCCTCCTCAATGAATTGGGTTGCATGCCAATCAGCGCAGCGTCGGCAAAATAGCCGGCGACCAACTCCGCTCTCGGACGGCGGCTTCAACCGGGGGAAGGGATACGCGCAGCTTACCTGCAACGCCGGCCGCAGCTTCGCCGCGCAACAGCCTCATCACCCAATCCAGGGTAAAATGCATTTTGCGCTCCTCTTCCATCGCGATAGAAAGCAGTCTCGCCACCAGCGGAGCGACCACGGCATTGGCCAACACCGCGCCGTAGAGAGTTGCGAGAACCGCCAAGCCTAACGCTGCCGGCAAAGACTGAACGTCTTGTCCCGAAATGTTTCTCAGCAGCAGTACCATGCCGATCAAGGTGCCGATCAGGCCAAACGACGGCAGGAGTTTGCCCAACGTCAGCAGGATCTGCCTGGAGGCTTCCTGTTCGCTGAGTATATTCGCGCACAGGAACTCCAGTCTGGCATGAATCGTTTCTTCCTTGTGAAGGTCGACGAGCATGCTGACGCCTTGCTTGAGAAAAGGGTCCTTGAGTTGAAACTCCTGGTTTTCCAGCCCTCTGAGTCCTTGCAAGCGAAAAAGCCGCGTCAGTCTTGCCAACTCATCGATATGATCTTGTAATGGGGAGGGCGCTTCCATGAACAGGACGCGAACATGCAGAAGCAATCCACGCAGTTGCTCTTTCGGATACGAGACATAGGTAACCAGTACCGCCCCTCCGAGAGTGAGCAGTAACGAGGGAATATTAAAAAATTCCGGCCAAACGAAAGCGCCGGTGATAAGCGCCGCCAGCACGGCGATGGGCACAGCAAAGCCCTGAAACACAGCCCCTCCTTGCGGTCCGTAGTCTAGCCAGCGAACATCGGAAGGTGCACGAACCGGATGAATACTGCTTCCGCACATATCATGCCACGAGGCGAGGATGAATGATTGAAGCGATTTCGAAACGATTTCGCCGGCTGGCTAGGAAAAAATTGCCTAGATGGCAAAGGGAAAAAGTGAAAAAGTATCCTGATGCCGGTCCAAGGTTCCAGGTTCAATGTCCCCTCTCCCCACCTTGAACTTTGAACCTGGTAACTTTGAACGGAATTCCGCGCCGAGCCGGAAAGGTTCACTGAGAGGAATCAGATTCGTCAATAATCCGGGCCATCGATTTTTCGACAGAGAATTGACGGGCCGCGTCGGCCTTTCCGCACCCGACGCGTTTCCCGTGCGCCGGATCGCCCGGTTAGATCGCTCGTTGAATCAATGAGGGTGCGTGGAAAGAGGCTCCGGGATAGCTGCGGCGGAGACGGTCAGTGGCGTTTATCTTTTGGCGCAAATCACAGCACTGGTCTTCCAAGCGAGCTAAGATCTTCGCGTCGATTTTCAGGATTTCCGCGATCAGGCTTTGCGTCGCGGCCCGTTCGCTGGCGCCGAGCGAAAACTCCGCGCCGCGCAGCCGGGCGAATATTTCTTCCCGTCGCGCGCCCCATTGCTGGAGTTGCCCCAGGTCCCAATCGGTTTCGCGCAAAAGACCGAGGCTCTCTTGCAAGAGTCTTTCAAGCTCTTCGCGCGCGCTGCGACTCATGCCGCTCCCTGGGCGAGATTTCTGCGCTGGGCAGCGACGGCTTCCTCCCAGCCCGACTTGAGAGTCGACAAAAGAACGGACACTGTTACCAGAGGCTTGGGGTCGTTATGGGCATTGGCTAACAGAATTTGATCGAGCATGAAGCGGTACAGTCCTTCGAGATTTTGCGCGATCTCGCCCCCGACATCGTAATCGAGACTCGCCAGGAACTGATTGATGATGTCGTTGGCGCGCAGTATGCACATTCCCTTCTCGGCCATGTTGCCTTCGGCTAAATGCGCCGCGGCCCGATCCACCGCGTCGATGGCGCCCTGGTACAACATCAGCAGAACCGTGCCCGGGTCGGCCGTGGTGATTTGGTTTTCCTTGTATGCGTGAAGTTGTCTCACGTTGCTCATCGCCTCATGCCGTTCTACCGCCTCGACAGCGCGGTCAATTGCTGGTACAGGTAATCGCCCTGGGATTTTAATTGACTGACCAGTTTTTCCAGGGAGCTGAATTGCTTGGTCAACCGTTCTTCAAGACTGGCGATCCGCTTCTCTTCACCAGCGACTTTCTTGTCAATTTGCTCGACGCTCGTCCGCAGCCCTTTTTGGCGAAAGGTCAGCGTTCCGTCGATGGAGCTGATGAAATCGTCCACGGCGTCGGGAACCCGTTTACCGATGCCGTTCTGGACAAGCGTAAA
>JACPFE010000358.1 GCA_016183145.1 Deltaproteobacteria bacterium
AAGAGGCCCGCCTGGGTTCCGTCATACCCGCGAAAGCGGGTATCCAGGCTAATTCGGCGCAACAAACCTGGATTCCCGCGTGCGCGGGAATGACGAGTCGAGGAGGGCACCATGTGGAAGGAAATCCCTCCATTTTCATCCTCGGCGGGCGAGCGTAAGCTCATGGCCCACTTCGTGGTGA
This sequence comes from Deltaproteobacteria bacterium, assembly GCA_016183145.1. GTDB lineage: Bacteria > Desulfobacterota > Binatia > UBA9968 > UBA9968 > JACPFE01. The sequence goes on from JACPFE010000358.1 coordinate 182, forward strand.
AATCAGTTTTCACTTTTTGGTTGCGACTTTACCGCGCTGTGGCCTTAGTGGTGATCAAAATCTCAGGCGTAAGGAACAAAGTGTCCTGAAACATCAGCCGTGTGCTAACAATCTGCTTGTCAGGTCGCGCGGCGTCGAATAATATCCAGGTCCAGAGGTGATGCCGTGAAAATCTACGATATTTCTCTAAGCCTGTCTCCCGAGTGCATTCGCTGGGTGACCTCGCAGCCGATGGAACTGATCGAGCGCAAGCGCATGAGCCGCGGTGACTCCAACAATTCCTCCTCGATCCACGCCAGCGCCCACGCCGGCACCCACGTCGATGCGCCGTTTCATTTCGTGCCCGACGGCATGACCATCGAGGCGCTGCCGCTCGATATTTTTATCGGTCCCGCGCGGGTCTGCGCCGTTGAGCCGGACACGCATATCACGGCGGCGGACGTGGAGAAAGCGGGGATTCAAGGCGAGACGCGGGTTTTGTTCAAGACGCGGAACTCAAGGCTGCTGCAAAAGGGCGTCTACGATCCGAGCTTCGCCGCGTTTTCCGTGGACGGGGCCAAGGCGCTGGTGGATCTGGGCGTCAAATTGGTCGGTCTCGACTATATGTCGGCGGCGCATGCCGATGAACAGGTGCCCGTGCACCGCGCCTTTCTCGATCACGGCGTTATCCTGCTCGAAGGCATCGACTTGTCCGCGGTTCCGCCGGGCCGTTACGAGCTTATCTGCCCGCCGGTCAAGCTGGCGCGCGCGGACGGCGCGCCCTGCCGGGCGCTGCTGCGCGAGATCGGTAGCTGACCGCAGTGACTGTGTCTTCCCTCGCCCGCTTCAGCCTGAGGCTGATCCGCCTTCGGTGGATGCGGGCAAGGGTGAGGGCGTGACAGGCGAGAAGCCACCCTCACCTTAGTCCTCTCCCTCCTGCGGAGGGCGCGGAGATAAGAATGAGACGCGTCATGAGAATTCGCCAGCCACATTGAGTAGAGTCTTGTCATGAAATCAAAATTCACCCCCGCGATCATCGTTCACGGCGGTGGCGGGCGAATCCGCGCGGAGGAATTACCGCAGCGGCTCGACGGCTGTAAAGATGCCGCGCTGGCGGGTTGGGGAATAATCCAGCAGGGCGGCTCGGCATTGGACGCCGCAGAGGCGGCCGTGATCATGCTCGAAGACAATCCGCTTTTCAACGCCGGTACCGGTTCGACGCTCAATAGTCTCGGGCAAGTCGAGATGGATGCCGCCGTCATGGAAGGGGAGACGCTGCGCGCCGGCGCAGTAGCGGCGGTCCAAGGAATCAAAAATCCGATCAAGCTGGCGCGCCGCGTGATGGAGGACGGGCGCCATCTATTTTATGCCGCCGAAGGTGCGCTTTTGTTCGCGCGCGCGATCGGGTTTGCGCAGTGTGATCCCGAGGCGTTGATCGTAGAAACGGAGCGAGCGCGCTGGCAAGAGAAACACGGCACAGTGGGCTGCGTGGCATTGGACTTGGAGGGCAAGATCGCCGTGGCGACATCGACCGGCGGAATTTTCAATAAGCTTCCGGGTAGAGTTGGCGACTCGCCGCTGATCGGCTGCGGCACCTACGCGAACGATTGCGGCGGAGTCTCCTGCACCGGACAAGGCGAGGCGATCATCCGGATCGTCATGGCAAAAACGGCACTCGATCTTTTGAAAGAGAGAGCCGAGCCGCAGGCGGCGGCGCATCAAGCCATCGCTCTGTTGGCGCAAAAAACCGGCGGCGCGGCGGGTCTCATCATCATCGACCGCCAGGGGAAAGTAGGCCATGCGCGGAACACCGAGCGCATGCCGGTGAGTTTTATCCTCTCAGATGGGCAAGTCCACTTGGACAGCTAAGTAGGGGCAACCCTATGTGGTTGCCCGTTCGGAGGGCACGTGGGCCTGCCCCTACATCGATCCGGCGTCGAAATCAAACTGAACCACTACCCAAAGATATTTGACTTTTCACGCTCTGATTTCTACTGTTAGCGCAGCGCTGATCACAGAGTCCTTTTCCGGCGTCGGGCCCTAGCTCAATTGGAAGGACGAAATAGCTCTGCTGTATTGGCAACCGCCGGCGGTAGGGCCGGCTTGCGGGAAATCGAAGGAAGGGGAGTTATGTTCGAAAGGTTGCTGAGTAAGGTGACATCACTCTTTAGGACGGTAGCGGACGCCACGAGGCACAGACGCGAGCGAAAAGCGGCCGCTGCCGCGGAAATGGAACGAAGAGAGCGCAAAGCGCTGATTCAGGCGCTCGTGAACAAACTCGAAGGGGCGCGCGTCGAATGCGAACAGAAAAATAAAACAGCCACTGCCGTCGTGCTCTCGGTCAAGGAAATTCAGTTCATCGAGTGGAATCTCGCCGCTTGGGAGCGTCACATAAAGACGAGCGAGATTTATGCGGCTTCGGGGGAGTAATGAGCCGCGCACGAGAGATCTGCGGAGAGAGAAACGTTCACGATCATCGATTTCAAGCATCCATTGTTAAGGAGTTCGCAGATGCTTCGGACCAAAGGGATAACAAGAGACGAAGCCCCGCCCGAGGTTCGCGAGGTTCTTGACGCGCAAGAATAACAGCACGGCACAATTCTGAACACCGCCAAGGTTTATAGCCTTCGGCCGACGATCCAGAAAGGCGAGCAGGCGGCGAGCCGGTTTCATGAATGAAGCGGCAGCCACCAGATCGATCCTACCCTCCTTCGCAGAAGGCCACGGGTGTAAACCCGTGGATGAATGCGAGGTGGGTACCCTC
>JACPFE010000370.1 GCA_016183145.1 Deltaproteobacteria bacterium
CATGCGTAACCCCTCGACCTTCTCCACTCTTGTCTTCGGGTTGCGTTCCACGCGCGGCACATCGTGCACCGGGACATTATTAATGATGTCGGCCTGGCCCGCTTCAAGCCCGGCGACTCGCGCCGCCTCTTCGGTGACTTTCCTGAAGATCACCTCCTTGATTTCCGCTTTCGGACCCCAGTACTCGTCGTTGCGCGTCATGACGAAGTTGCCGCCGCGCTGAAAGCTCACAAACTTATACGCCCCGGTGCCGCTCGCGTGCTGGTCCATCTCGTCGCCGTACTTGTCCGCGGCCGCTTTGCTCAGGATAAAGCGGTTTTGCACGCGATCGAGAAACACCGCGTTGGGCTGCTTGAGGACAAAAACCAAAGTGTGGTCGTCCACGGGCTGCATCTCAACGACATCCTTAAAGTTGGCTCCCTGCAGGCTGTTTTTATCCGTGCGCATTCGGTTGATGGAAAAGACAACGTCCTTGGCCGTGAAGGGCGTGCCGTCGTGAAAGCGCATCCCCTTGCGGAGATGAAACACCCACTTCTTCCCCTGGAATTCCCACGACTCGGCCAAGACACCGACATAGCGCACCGGGTCATAGGCCACCTCCACCAGGGGCTCGAAGATATGCTGCCACATGCCGTAGATCAGGCTGCCGCTATGATTGTAGGGGTTGAGGGTATCGGTGACGCTCGAGCTGAGGATGGTGATGCGTTCCTTGGAGGCCGCCCAGGCCGAACGCGCCATCCGCCCTCCGGCCAGCATCCCTAAACCGACCGCTGCGCCTTGCTTGAGAAAATCTCTCCGGCTCACAGCCGATTTTTTCCGGTTCATAAAGCCTCCTTTGCCCTTTCGACGGTGCTCAGAGCATGGTTGCGGCGACGTATGCTGCGCGAGCTGTTGAAAGCAAACAAGCGATTTTCACCCTCGCCCGCTTTGCGGGAGAGGGACGGGGTGAGGGCTCGCACGGGTCGCGTCCTCGCTCTTACCCCCTCACCCTCACCCTCTCCCCCACGAAGACGTGGTGGAGAGGGAATATTTTCTGTTGGCTTCGAGCCGACGAGTGCTGAAGCCTCTCGCCTTCCAGGCGCAGTGGTGTTTCGGCAATTCGAGCCGTTCAAACCATTCAAATCGCCAATCACTTCTTTCCCAGCGCGTTGATGAAACTATGATCGATCATCTCGTTTACGGAAATTTTGCCCTTGAGCCTGCCGGTCTCAAGCTCCTGCTCGACCGTGGCGGTGATGCCGGCGTCGAGAATCCGGCCGTCGAGCGGAAAGGAGTCGCGGTACTCGTCGTATCCGGCCGCCGCCTCGGCGGCGTCGAGGCCGACGTATTTTCTCAGCGCCCGAATGCCGTCTTCCCGGTTCTCGCGGGTGTGCTTGACGCCGCTCTGGTAGGCGCGCAGGAATCGGGTCGCCTGCTCCTTTTCTTTGGCGAGCCACGCCTCGCGGGCGATGAAGCCGACATTGGTCCAATTGGGATAGAGTTCTTTCAAATCGAAGAGCTTGTTCATGCCCACGGCCTTGGCCCGCTCGGTCACCGGAAACCACAGAATCGTCGCATCGACGATCCCTGACGCCAGCGTGGTGAAGCGAGCCGGAGTGGCGCCGATCTGCAGCATGGTGACGTCCTTAGGATCGACGCCGGACTGGCGCAGCGCGGAGCGGGTGAGAAATTCAGAAAGCGAGCCGAAGCGGCTGATGGCGAACTTCTTCCCCTTTCCTTCCTTCAGCGACTTCATGGCGGGGCCGCCGTAAATTTGAAACGGCATCAAGTTGGAGATCGCCCAGAAGTTTTTGATGTCCAGGCCGCCGGCCCGGGCGAGCACGGTCTCCGGCATCCCGCCGGCCATGATCTGCACGTCGCCGCCGATCAAAGCCTGGAGATTCGTCGCCCCGGCGTTAAACATCACGACGAGGACGTCCAAGCCCTCGTTCTTGAAGAACCCTTTGTCCTGAGTGACATAGATCGGCAGGAATGCCACGTTCACCGTCGAGACGCCGACGACGATGCGGGCGTCGGCTTCTGGTTGCTTCATACCGCTGACGGCCATGATAAATGACACGACAAGCCCCACCCTGCGCCAAAGCATGAGTTTATCCTCCAGAACTGTTCAAATCGTAATTCATCCGTCGTCGATTCGGTCTTCGTGTCTCATGAGATCTCAGCAACGTCGGGGATGCGGGAGCAGGCGACTCGTCCTCCTTGCATCACGAACTCCACGCGGCGAAGCAGGCTGATTTCTTTCAGCGGATTTCCGGGGACGGCGATCAGATCAGCGATTTTTCCCGTTGCTATCGTCCCCACCTTTTTTTCGATCCCAAAAATTGCCGCATTGGTGGCGGTGGCCGCGACGATGACATCGCCCGCAAGCATGCCGCCCTGGACCATCAATTCGAGCTCCATGCCGTTTTCGCCGTGGGGAAAAAGCGGCGAACCCTCAAAATCCGTCCCCATACCGATGCGGAGTTTCATGCGCAGAGCAAGTGCAAACGAGTTCATGTGCGCTTCAACCACTTCCCTCGCTTTGCGCACCGCGTAGGCCGGCGACCCGTGACTTTCCCCGAGGGTGGCGATGCGATGGAAATAGGCAAGCGTAGGGACAAGCGCGGTATTTCGCTCGCGCATCAAGTCACAGGCTTCTTGGTCGAGATAAATCCCGTGCTCGATGGAATCAACGCCGGCCAAAATTCCATTTTTGATGCCCTGGGTCGCCTGGGCGTGAGCCGCCACCCGCCGGCCCATCCGGTGCGCTTCATCCACGACGGCACGGATCTCTTCCAGCGTATAAGCGGTCTGACCCGGATCGCTTTGCGGCGCATAGACCCGCCCGGTAATGGAGACCTTGATCAGATCGGCGCCAAGACCAATTTGCTCCCTGACAACCCGCCGGCAATCGTCAACGCCATCGACTTCTTGTCGCAGGGGTCTGATATCTGCCGCCCATGTGACCGTCTCCACGCGTCCAGTCTGCGAGAGTCCCCGGTACGCGGTGAGGATTCTCGGTCCTGGTATCTCCCTCGCCGCAATCGCGTCCCTCAGGTGGGGCCCCAGGCAGCCGCCGCAATCGCGCACGGTGGTGAATCCCGCATGGAGCAATCTGCGGCAGTCGGCGGCGGCGCGCAGGGCCGCCAGCGGATGGGGAGTAATAAGAATGTCGTTGGGATTGGCGCTGCGCCACCCTTTGAGGTGAACATGTGCATCGATCAATCCGGGAAGAAGCGTCCGCGCTCCCAGCGCGATCCGCTTGGCTCCCTCGGGCACCTTAATCTGCGCCGGAGACCCGGCGGCGGTGATACGCTCCCCTTCCACGACAACGACCGCAGGCTCAACCGGAGGACCTCCCCGCGCATCGATCATGCGTTCGGCTTCTAAGGCAACAATATTATTCATGTGTTCGGTGGCGGATCACAAGGTCCAGGGCCGTACGCATCAGGGCCCCTTTTTCCCACGCGCCGCTTCGAGGGCCTGCACGAACCGGAGATCCACGAAATCTTGCGGCCGCGCTTCCCGTGCCCGGGGAGTTCGGGGCGCCATCTCATCGAGAATGAGCTGAACTCCCTCCAGGGTGGGATGTGGAATATCTTCGAAATAATCCCGGTAAAAGCTGTACGTGTCGTCGAGGATCTCCCGGTCTGTGGTTCGCATGGCGCGGCTCAGCACACCGATGGTGAACTCCCGTTCTTGTTTGAAAACCCGGACTGCCTCGACGTAGCTTTTTAGGAAGGTGGTTACGATGGCGGGCTGGGTCTGCGCGAAGCGACGGAGGGTGACCAGAGCGTTGGACTGGTACTTCATTGTCTGGCTCAGGTCGACCAGCTCGCGGAACCCCAGCCGCTTCATCGCAATCTTATGATAGGGCGGACTCAGCATCGCCGCCTGAATTGCCCCGGCTTGAAGCGCCGCGACACTCTCCGGGTACCCCCCGGTCTGGATCAATGCGACGTCGCGGTCCGGTGTAAGCCCAGCACGGCGCAGATAGGTGCGGGCCATGAAATCCGACAGCGAACCGAAGCGCGTGACAGCCAGCCGCCCGTTGCGCAGGCCCGCCGCTGTAGTAATCCCCGGCGCCACCACGAGCCACATGAGCACACTATTGGAGATCCCACCGACGATCACCGTGTCGGCACCGGCCAGATTGGCCTGGATGGCGGTCGAGCCGGCGACCGAAACAAGCTCCACTTCATTGGCGAGCAGGGCTTGGAGCGAGCGCACGCCGGCGACATATATCAGACGAACATCGAGGCCGTGGCTCTGGAAAATACCCTTGTCGCGGGCCACCCAGAGGACAGCGTTGGTCGCGGTCAGCGTCGAGTGGGCGACCTGAAGACGCTCGGCCGAGGCGGCAAGGGCGGGAAGAACCCCCAGCAACGCGACGAGGGCCTGCAGACGCAAGATCCTCGCCCACCGGGATAACGGCGCTCTACGCGGCGTGTGCATGAATTGCTCCTTTCTCAGTTGACGCTATACAAGATCGGCGCGAGCCGGGTCAAGTCAGAGCCCGGTCATCCGGTTACAATAGGCCCAACCACAACAGGAGCGCCGTGCCGGTCATGATAATCAGCCCCAGTGGAACGCCGAGGCGCGCCCACTCGGTGCTCGTGATGTGCAGCGCGTGCGCCGCGATGATGTTGGGAATATTCCCCGGGATCAGCATCCCGCCGGAGATGAGAAGCCCCAGCAGAGCGCTTTTGATCTGAGCGACACTGAGCGACGGTCCAATGTCGGCCGCTGCGAGGGTCGCGTTATCGAGGATTGCCGAAACCATGTTGACCTAGAAGAGAATTTGCGACGGTAGCTTGAGAAGATAGGTATCGATGAACGGCTTGAAACCGGCGCCGAGGAAGATCAGCGCCAAACAGCTTCTCTTTCATCCATTCACCTCCTGTGGTAAGTCAAATCAAAACTCTATGTTACCCAGTCAGTTCTTAACAGAGGCTCTTTTTAAAATGGTCCAATATTAGACAGAAATCCCCCGTACTCGGTATTCCATTGAATCCAAAACGAAAGAGATTACCGAAAGGTTCTCCAAAAACTCAAGGCTGCCAGTCAAAACTGGATCTCTAATCTTTGTAAGGAGAGATTACGATGGAACTTCCCAAGGACATAAGTAGAACAGCCACCGCCGTAATTGTAGCAGGTCTGCTCCTGATCACATTCTTTGCGTATCGCGGTTACGTCAACTCGGGTAAGGCCCTACAGATTTTGGATCTGCAGGTGCCTAATATCACGCGGGTTGCCTTCGATACTCAGGTCTTTGCCCTTACTCCGGCGAATCTTCAGCCTGTCTTGACCAGCGTCTCACTGCAGTTCGGAGGGCCTGAGGGCCAGGCGGAAATGGATAAGTTCAAAAAGGAATTTGAAGCTCACTTGTGGATTGCGGTGATGACCCGGAATAAAGGACTCCAATCCGCAACGGAGGTGATGACTCAAGTTCGACTCACGACACCGATCACCGCCCTTCAAGGCTACAGTTCGACGGGCTATGCCAAGATGGAGGTCAAAGAGGGAGGACTAGGAAAGGAAATGGCATCAGTCGCCTGGAATTACATAGAGCCCGCCATCACTGCGGTCGCGCTTATTGGTGTTCAGCCAAAAGACTTTGCAGGCAAGCCCCCTTACTCGAAGAAAGACATGAGCATCTGGTCCAGAGATTTCAGGTTGTACTTTGAACTGGCTGAAGTAAAATCCAAGGAAGGGGCGATAGCTTACGCTTATTGATAGACGCAGAAGTGTGTTTCATGCGTAACGCTATAAGCAGAAGGGCGCTGAGATGGTCAATCGTTGGCCTCGGGCTGATCGCGGCGCTAGGGTACAACACGTTCGTATTCGCTCAGCAACCGCCTGTGGTGTACGTGGCGCCGATCGAGGGGATCATTGATCTCGGCCTCGCACCATTCGTTCAGCGCGTCCTTAACGAGGCCACGGATGCCGGCGCCGCCGCCGTCATTCTCGACATCAATACCTTCGGCGGGCGGGTCGATGCGGCTGTTGTTATCCGCGACGCGCTGTTGAATGCTCGGGTTAAGACGGTGGCCTTCGTGAACAAGAGAGCCATCTCCGCGGGCGCTCTCATCAGTCTCGCTGCCGAGAAGATCGTCATGGCCGATGGCGGAACGATCGGCGCCGCAACACCGGTGCAAATGGGACAGCCGGGCGCGCCCGCCCAGCCGGTGGAGGAGAAGACCGTCTCCTATGTACGAAAGGAATTTCGCGCGACGGCCGAGAGCCGCAAGCGGCCTCCGCTTATCGCGGAGGCGATGGTGGACGCGGACGTGGAGATCCGCGGCCTCATTCAAAAGGGAAAGCTTCTGACATTGACGACGGAGGAAGCCCTTAAGCATAAGCTTGCGGATTTCCGCGCCGACACGATCGCGGACGTCTTGAAGCAGCTCGATCTTGCGGGGGCCGAGGTACGGCGGGCGTCACCCAACTGGGCCGAGAACCTAGTCCGCTTTCTCACGCATCCCATTGTCAGTTCTCTTCTCATCACTATTGGCATGCTCGGAATCATCCTGGAGATCCGAACGCCCGGCTTTGGGCTGCCCGGTGGCCTGGGTGTCGCGAGCCTGGCGCTTTTCTTCTGGGGCCACTGGCTTGTCCAGCTCGCCGGATGGGAGGAGCTGCTGCTGGTCGGGTCTGGTCTCGTGCTCTTGGTTTTGGAGATCTTCGTCACCCCTGGCTTTGGCGTAGCCGGGGCTCTGGGGATTGCGGCCCTGCTCGGGGGCCTCAGCCTGAGCCTCTTCGGAGCCGGAGCCAGTTGGGAGTTCATCCTTAAAGCAGCGAGTCGCGTCGTTTTTTCTCTGCTCATAGCATTAATTGCAAGTCTGGTCACGCTGCGCTTTTTGCCGCGCCTGCCTTTCGGGCGACGCTTGATCCTGGAGACGGGGCTACTAGCAGGCGCAGGGGGCGGCTCGGCGCCTGAGAGCGATAGGATGTGGCTGGGAAAGGGCGGGACAGCGATCTCTCCGCTGCGACCCGCAGGCATTGCAGAGATCGAAGGAGAGCGGGTAGATGTAGTGTCTGACGGGGAGTTGATCGAGCCCGGAGTGCCAATTGTGGTGACCCGCGTGGATGGTAACCGTATCGTCGTCCGACGACACCGGGCATCAACAGAAAGGAGTTAAAAATGTTTGGAATCGAGACCGGAATAGCGGGAGGCTTCGCGCTGCTAGTGCTGCTGATAGTGGGGTTGGTTTTTGTCTTGTATCTCGTGCCCCTCCCGCTCTGGATTGCCGCTTGGGCGTCTGGAGCGTACGTGGGCCTGTTTACCCTCATCGGGATGCGCCTGCGCCGAGTGCCGCCCGGCACCGTGGTCACGGCGCGGATCAGCGCGGTCAAAGCGGGCCTGGATATTCCGCTGAACGACCTGGAAGCCCACTACCTCGCGGGCGGAAACGTTGTCAGGGTGGTGAACGCCATGATTTCGGCTGACAAGGCCAACATCGCTTTGCCTTTCAAGCGGGCCGCAGCCATCGATCTGGCCGGCCGGGATATCGTGGAGGCGGTGAAGATGTCGGTTATTCCCAAGGTCATCGAGACGCCGAAAATCGCGGCTGTAGCCAAGGACGGTATTCAGCTTATCGCGGTGTCTCGTGTGACCGTTCGCACCAACATCGACCGGCTGGTGGGAGGCGCTGGTGAGGAGACCATCATCGCGCGGGTCGGGGAAGGCATGGTGAGCACCATCGGCTCCGCGGCGTCGCACAAGAATGTGCTCGAGAATCCAGATCACATCTCCAAGC
>JACPFE010000371.1 GCA_016183145.1 Deltaproteobacteria bacterium
CCGATCTTAGAGGCAGGTTACCTACGTATTACTCACCCGTGCGCCACTTTACTCAGGACCGAAGCCCCTTTCTCGTTCGACTTGCATGTGTTAGGCACGCCGCCAGCGTTCGTTCTGAGCCAGGATCAAACTCTCCAGTTAAATCTTTCAATCCACCTTTAGGTGGAGGATTGACTGTCGAGGTCGATAGCTGTGCTCAAGGCTTTACGGAAACCCTAAACCGTCACTGCTTATAAATGGCAGTTGCTACTATTTAGTTTTCAAAGACCAGACGAGGCGCTCGGAAACGAGCGAATGTACTTTATAGGCAATGGTTTGACTCTTGTCAAGAGAGCCGAGCAATTTTTCAGCGTCTACCTGGCCAGTTGCGCGATGCGGTTTTTTCCCACTTCGATGACCCGGTGCAGCGCCCCATCGAAATGAAAGTCAACATCCGTCACGACGCGGCCGTCGATTCGCACCGCCCCTTGAGCAATCAGGCGGCGCGCCTGGCTGCCGGATTTCGCGAAATCCAAATCCACGAGCAATCGGCAAATCCAAATTGGATCAGGCGCGCTGAATTGTTTGCGAATCTCGCTCGGCAGGGCTTTGTTCTGGTGCCTCGCCTCGAAATACTTGCGCGCGGACTCGGCGGACTCGGCGCCGTGATAGCGCGCGACCAATTCGGCGCCGAGAGATTTTTTGATCTCCATCGGATGGAGCGCGCCGGCTTCCACCTTGGAGCGGAGATCTTGAATTTCACTAAGAGCCTTATCGCTCAGCAATTCGAAATAGCGCCACATCAATTCGTCGGAGATCGACATGATTTTCCCGAAAATATCCTCCGGCGCCTCATTGATGCCGATATAATTGTTAAGCGACTTGCTCATCTTCTGGACGCCGTCCGTGTATCCTTCCAGCAGCGGCATGGTGAGCACGACCTGCGGTTCCTGACCATATTCTCGTTGCAGTTCCCTGCCGATGAGCAGATTGAACCGCTGGTCCGTTCCGCCCAGTTCCACGTCGGCCTTCAAGACCACCGAGTCGTAGCCCTGAATCAGCGGGTACATGAACTCATGGATGCTGATCGGCTGTTGCTTTTGGTAGCGCTGCTTGAAGTCATCACGCTCCAACATGCGCGCCACCGTGTATTTGGCGCTCAACTCGATGAAAGCCGCCGCGTCGAGCTTTTCCATCCAGCGGTGGTTGAACTCGATCACGGTCTTTTTTGGGTCCAGTATTCTAAAAATTTGCTCTTTATAGGTCTCCGCGTTTTTGTCGACCTCGTCACGCGTGAGCTGCTTTCGGGTCTCGGATTTTCCCGAAGGATCGCCGATCATCCCGGTGAAGTCGCCGATCAAAAAGATGACCTCATGCCCGAGCTCCTGGAACTGCTTCATCTTTTGAATCAAGACCGTATGGCCCAGGTGCAGATCCGGCGCCGTCGGGTCGAATCCCGTTTTGACTCGCAGCGGGCGCCCTTTCTTTAGTTTTGCAACGAGCTCTTCCTCCGGCAAAACCTCCACGGCGCCGCGCTTTATGATTTCCAACTGCGTGCCGATATCCTTCATGCTCAGTGAGAGGGCTCCCAAGCCAGCCTCAATCGTCGGATGTCGCTCGCCCGCCCACTCTTTTCATCGACGCCTACGACCACGCCTTGAAGCACAACGTTCGCCTCCGCAACCTCAAATTTCCTGGGAAGCTGGCTCAGAAAACCTTCGATCACCAACTCCCGTTCGATGCCGATGATAGAATCGAAGGGGCCACACATTCCGACGTCGGTAATAAACGCCGTACCCCCCGGCAGAATCCGCTCATCGGCCGTCTGAATATGAGTGTGCGTACCGAATACCGCAGATGCTCTGCCGTCAAGATACCAACCCATGGCGTTTTTCTCCGATGTCGCCTCGGCGTGCATATCCACGATGACAACCGAGGTATGCTGGCCATGCTCGCGCAGAATACGATCAACGCAGCGGAATGGATCGTCCACATGATTCGGCATGAAGACCCTTCCCTGCACGTTGATGATCAATGCACTTAGCCCGCGATCGTTGCGCCATTTGTACCACCCGGCACCCGGCGCCCCCTCGGGAAAATTCGCCGGTCGCAGGAGGCGGGGCTCGCCATTCAAGTAGGAATAGATCTCCTTCTTCTTCCAGACATGGTTCCCGGAGGTGAGCACATCAGCGCCGGCTGAGAGCAACTCTTCCGCGCTCTTGACGTCCACTCCCATACCACCCGCAGCATTTTCCGCGTTGACGACAACCAGGTCGATCTCTTCCTTGTTCACATAGGGCTGCACTAGCTCGCGCACCGCCCGCCGTCCGGGACGGCCGACCACATCCCCCAGGATCAAGACACGCATGGAGAATCCATTCCTTTATTTGGCGTAGTCAACGGCGCGCATTTCACGTATTACCGTGACCTTGATTTGCCCTGGGTAGGTCATTTCATTCTCGATCTTACGGGCTATCTCCCGGGCCATTCGCGCTGCGTCATCATCTGAAACCAGGTCGTGCTGAACCATGATCCGAATTTCTCGACCCGCTTGGACCGCATAGGACTTTTCAACGCCTTTAAAGGCGTTGACGATTCGCTCAAGCTCCTCCAACCGCCGCGTATAGGTCTCCATCATCTCCCGGCGCGCTCCCGGCCGAGCGCCGGAGAGCGCATCGGCGGCGTCCACCAACGGCGCCAGGATCGTCTCGGCTTTGACATCTTCATGATGTGCCGCAATCGCGTTGACGATTTTCGGCGACTCGCCGTACTTGCGGGCGAGCTCCGCGCCGATGATGGCGTGGGAGCCTTCCACCTCGTGATCCACCGCTTTGCCGATGTCGTGCAGCAGCGCCGCGCGGCGCGCTTGCTTTTCATTCAAACCCAACTCCACCGCCATCGCGCCGCAAATAAACGCCGCCTCAATCGAATGGAGCAGAACGTTCTGCGCGTAGCTGTAGCGGTACTTAAGACGGCCGAGAAGCTTGATCAGCTCCGGGTGTACGCCGTGCACCCCGACGTCGAATATCGCCTTCTGGCCGGCCTCGCGAATCGCTTCGTCGATCTCCTGTTCGGATTTACGCACCACCTCTTCGATTCTTCCGGGATGAATGCGGCCGTCCGATACCAGTTTCTCCAAAGACAAGCGCGCGATCTCCCGCCGGATCGGATTATGCCCGGAAATGACCACCGTCTCCGGCGTGTCGTCAACGATCAAATCGATTCCGGTGGCCGCTTCCAGAGCGCGGATATTGCGCCCTTCGCGCCCGATGATCTTCCCTTTGAGTTCGTCGTTGGGCAACGGAAACACCGTCACCGACCGCTCGGCGACAAAATCACCGGCAAGCCGCTCGATGGCTAAGGCGATAATTTTCTGGCTCTTGCGCACCGCTTCCTCTTTGGCCTCCTCTTCGATAACCCGGATGCGTTTAGCCGAATCGTGCTTGGCCTCTTCGACCATTTCATCGATGAGACTCTTTTTTGCCTCCTCACGGGTCATCCCCGCGACCTGTTCAAGTTGTTTTCTCGCTTCATTGATTCGCCGGTCGCATTCAGCCGCTTTCTCCTCGATATTTTTTTCCCGCGCCTTGAGCGCAGCGTCTCGTCTACCGACCTCGCTTTCCCGTTTATCGAGGGAGTCCGCGCGCTTGTCGATGCTTTCTTCTTTGCCGATCAACCGTCGCTCTTGATTTTGTTGCTCGCGGCGAGCCTCGCGCAACTCTTTTTCCAAATCGGCGCGCTCTTTGAGCACGCTATCCTTGGCTTGGATTTCGGCTTCTTTCTTAATGGAAGCGGCGTCTTTTTTCGCTTCTTCGATGATCCGCGCCGCAATGCTTTTCGCCGACGCCAACTGTTCGCGCCGTTGTTTGCCGCGGATCCAGACAGCCACTGCCATCAGCAGTACGCCGCCTAATAACCCGCCAACGGCGAATAATAACTCTTGATTCAATGGCAACACCCCCTTCCTTATGGATGAATTTAAAAAACTCGACTCAACTGCGCCGATGCAGTTCCGCAGTCGACTACTCGCTTTTCGGTAATAACGTAATTAACTTTTTGGTCCCCTGGGCCGGTGGGAACCGCATCGACGATTTGAAATTCATAAGCCAGAGCCACGATGGCCGCCCGTTCGCCGGCCTGCTGCAACAACCGGTCGTACCAACCGCGCCCCCGTCCCAGACGATTGCCTTGCAGGTCGAAGGCCACGCCAGGAACAAATATGGTCAGAGCTTCGAATTCCACGCCCGCCAGTCGGGTCGTACCGGCCGGCTCGAGAATGCCAAACCGGCCGGCGCGCAGCTCATCCGCCGCTAACACTCGAAAGAACCCGGCGCTATCATCCTTGCCGACGCGTGGATAAAAAACTTTCTTGCCACTTTTAAGCGCGTGCGCCAGGAGATCGTCCGTGCCAACCTCATTTTGTATCGCACTGTAAAGAGCCACCGAGCGGCAGGTGAGATAGCAATGCCATTGGAGCACCCGAGCCTGAATCGCCCGGCTGAGCAACTGGCAGTCCGCCTCGGCAAGCGCGGCGCGGCGGGCTAATCCCGCAGACCGCAATGCTTGTTTCGCCTCTTGCGTTGAAGCTCCCCGCATAACCGATTCCAAACCGCGGGGGAGAGATGAAGTAAATACCTGGCGGGAAAAGAAAACCTATAGGTCCGATCTACGGGTCAAAGAGGTTGGCCCCCGGGAGAACCGCCCGCCGCTCCATCGATGAACGGCGGGAACAGCAATTTCACAATCCGATGGAATGTCGAATCGAATATTCCGGCTTTTCGAAAGGGGCCGCCACATTCTGCCAAAATCAAACAATAAAAGTACCCGACAGATCAGATCCATAACCGCTTCTTTTCTCCAGTCCCTCATCTTTCCACACCGCCTCACTTTTAAGGTTTCCCCCGCATCGTGCCGTTTCAACGGATCAACTTGAACCGGTTTACCAGGTGGGCGCCATGATACCGTGTTAGCCTACCTCATGACCGAGGCGTGACTGCTGCGGCAAGAAACAGCCCCCGTTTTCTATAACGTTGGTTCCAAGTCGCCTCCGCTGGTGACGAACACAGCAGGGGAAATGGATCACCTTAAGATTGTTAACCCTCCTCGGTCAAAGTCATTGATAATTTCTTGGACAATTGATTCAGTCTGCTTAAAACCGCTTCATGGGTATCCTTGAGCCGGTGATATTCGTCGGCGATATTTAGCGCCGCCAGCATGCCGATATTGGACCGGGTAACCGATTTGGTCGACTCCAACAACTCCTGCATCTTCTCGTCGACGTAGCCGGCCACTTTTAGCATGTAACCTTCTTCGGCATCGCTGCTGATGGTGAACTTCTGCCCTAAAATTTCGATATCCAATGCTCTTTTCATCGCAATACTTCCATCCTAATCGGGAAGATCCAAGGCCGCGAACTGGCCGATGATCCTGTCGAGCTTGTCACGCAATTCGCTGCGCTCACGTTCGAATTGCCGCATTTGTCCTCTCAAGTGATGCCACTCGCTTTCTTTTTGCTGGAGCTTTTTTTCGATCGTCTCCCTTTCCTTTTTTACGCGCTCGTGCCGGTCGATTAAGCGATCGATCTTCGCTTCGAGCTGTTCAATATTTTCGAGCGCCATGGCGTTCCGCACCGCTAAATGTCATGTTTGAGTTTAGTTTTAAGCCATTCTCTTGTCAAGTTGTAATGTTGATTGCGCCATCGATTGAATCCGGTCGCTAACGCCGCCCGCGAGCACCCCGCCAGGCTGAGCCTACTCAAGTTGAGAAGCGTTGAGCCAAATAACATGTCGTGACGCAAGTCTTGGAATGGTCTTACCGG
>JACPFE010000364.1 GCA_016183145.1 Deltaproteobacteria bacterium
CACTTAGAACGGTTAATCGGTACGAGTCTGCGACGCAAGAAGGGTGGCTGGCGGAAGGCTAAGAAAAGGAAATGAAGTATACTGTCCCCGGAAATCCATGACCCCGCCCATCGTTTTATCCCCCTGCCGCCATCTCGGCGATTTCTCTGGAACTTGATTACCTGCAACCTTTGAGGGATAAAACGCTATACGTTAGCAGTCAACGATGTACCGTTCCGAATGGTCGCCCTGACGCTTGATTGACGTACCTGACCCCGACTGGAGGAACCTTATGAACCCAAGTGCCGCCGATGTACACGTGATGATTTCGGCCGGCTTTTACGGGGTCTATGCCGAGCTGGGCCCGGCTTTCGAGCGCGCGAGCGGTCACCGGTTGGTCACGACGCGCGGCCCGTCGATGGGTGACTCTCCGGAGGCGATTCCCACCCGCCTCACGCGAGGAGAGACCGCGGATGTCGTGATCCTGGATGGAGGGGCCGCCGACGAGCTCGCCAGGCGAGGCTTGGTGCGCGTCGGCAGCAAGGTAGAGCTCGCCCGCTCGCTGATCGGCATGGTGGTGCGCGCCGGGACCGCAAAACCGGACATCGGTGGCGTCGAGGCATTCCGGAGCACGCTGCTTGCAGCGAAGTCCATCGCGTACTCGGACAGCGGCAGCGGCACCTATCTATCGACCACGCTGTTCCCGAAGCTCGGCATCGCAGACCAGGTGGCGGGCAAGAGTCGAAAGGTGCGCGGGCCGCCGTCCGGCGAGCCGGTAGCCGCGGTCGTCGCGCGCGGCGAGGCGGAGATCGGCTTCCAGCAGGTCAGCGAGCTGATACACGTCCCTAGGGTCACCTTTGTCGGCCCGATTCCCGCCGAGCTACAGCCGGGATTCTCCTTCGCGGGGGCGCTCACCAGAGCGGTCCGGCAACCGGAGGCGGCCAGTGCTCTGATCCGCTTTCTCGCATCGCCCGAGGCGGTGCCGGCAATCTTGAAGGCCGGGCTCATGCCACTCTCAAGACGATAGCCCGCGCAACCGGGCATTTCGAATGTACCATTTGCCTCAAGAAGATGACGCCTAACCAAAACCGGCTTCAGCGAACCGCGCGATTGCGTCTCTCATTCATGCCGGGCGCCACGGGCGCGGGTCGGTGATCCGGGGCGTTAGCTGTGTGGAGCGGAGCGGGAGCGATGATGGAAGTGGGAGCAAGGTTCTCTTTGCTTCGTAGACAACCATCTGACAAAGCAGCATTATTCACCTATAAGCAAGACGACAGACGATATCCTAAACAACGCCGTCCAGCTTTCCACCACCGATCGTGCGGAGCTTGCCGCGGCGCTGCTTGCTAGTTTAGACGGC
Source organism: Deltaproteobacteria bacterium (assembly GCA_016183145.1). Taxonomy (GTDB): domain Bacteria; phylum Desulfobacterota; class Binatia; order UBA9968; family UBA9968; genus JACPFE01. Next base: position 1,340 of record JACPFE010000364.1, read on the forward strand.
GAGTCTGAGGACGCCGTCGAAGCTGCGTGGGTAGCCGAGATTCAACGACGTGTGGAGCGCGTGCGGACGCTTACCGTGGTCCGACCCGAAACCGTCCGAAACCGAACGAAACCGAAAACCCCAACCCCCCGAGTCGGCTTGCATTAGGTCGTCGCACGGATAGAATAGACCCGGAGGTCAAGATGTCAAATCTACCCGAGATTCTCAAAAGCGCCATGAGCCTGGACGTTCGTGATCGGGCGACTCTAGCGGAAAAGCTATTGGCTAGCCTAGAGGAACTGAGTGAGGAGGAGGCCGAGCACCTTTGGGCCGAGGAAGCGCAAAGGCGGTTGGAGGAGCATCGCTCAGGCCGCGCCAAGGCGGTCCGAGCGGAAGAGGTACACAAGAAGGCGGAAAGACTTTTCCGGTGACCCCTGTCAGGTACCACGAGGCGGCCGAGGAGGAGTTGCTGCACGAGATCGGCTACCTCGAACTCCGAGCCGACGGGCTGGGGCGACGGTTTTTGACCGAGGTTCGTAGAGTCGAGAAGCTAATTTCGCAATTCCCAGAAGCGGCTGCCGAGATTCGACCCGGCATCCGAAAACGCATACTCCGGAAGTTCCGCTATTCGCTCATCTACTCAATCGAGAAAGACAGCTTGCTCATCCTGGCGGTGGCTCACCATAGCCGTCGGCCAGGTTATTGGGTCGGTCGTGTGAGCAGTGGAGAGAAAAATACCGAGGGCGGCTCTTAACCAGCGCCGGAGCCGACAGCGAGATTGCCGAGGCCCGATCCTGTTCTCGATTACGGCTCAGCGGCATCGCGTTCGGCACCTCTTTATTTCCACAGCCGTTGGATGAAGCCTTCTTTTTCCAATTCCTGAAAGAAGCGCGCGTCGATAAATTGCTCGGGCTTGAGATTGGCCACCCGCGGGTCGGTCTCCGCTATTTGATCCAGCACCGTCTTCAGCGCCTCCGGCGAAGGCCGGGGAATGCGCGGAATGTTGCGCGTGATGTACATCTCGTACAGCTCGTCGAACATCGCCGCGTCGCTGCTGCGCAGGTATTTTTTCATGATGCTGATGGTCGGCGCCCGTTGAGTCTTGCCGAAATGCACGCCCTCGACGAAGCCGCGGACGAACTTTCGCAAGGTGTTTTCATTGCGTTTAATATAGGAGCGCGTGGTGACGACCGAAGACGTGGGAAAGTTAATACCCATTTTGGCGATGTCTATCAGCTCGCGGTACCCTTCGCGGCGCGCGAGGATGGCGAGTTCGGCGTTGATGACGCCGGCGTCTAAGGCGCCCGCGCGCAGCGCCCCGTAGACGTCGGACACGCCTCCCATCTGGATGACGGCGAAATCGCGCTGGCGCTTGACCGGCCATTGGTCCTCGGCGTAGCGCAGACCGAAATCGGTCGCCGATCCAAAGCGCGAGATACCGACTTTCTTGCCCTTGAGATCCTCGACGCGCTTGATTTCCGGGCGGGCCATGACGGCGAAAGTCATCACGTTCATCGAACTCGCAATCGCCACCAGGTCCCCCCCGGCGAGATTGGAGTTGATGACCGCGCCTCCGGTAAATAAGCCGATCGGCACTTCGCCGGATTGCACGACCTGCGCCGCCCGCCCGCCGCCCGCGACGTAGAGCAGCTCGACGTCCAGGCCATGCTTGCGGAAAATCTCCGCTTCGTAGGGAATCCAGAACGAGGCCTGGGACCCGCCGATGGCGCTGTAAGCCAAGCGCAGTTTTTCCAGCGGCGCTTGCCCATATGCCGGCCAGGCATAAATGAGGACCAAGAAAATAAGGGAGCGACGAGAAACGATCAACATATTCATGATCGACGTAATACGCCATGTGCGATGGGATGTTCAAGTCCCCTCTTGCATTGGCGCTTGCAATGATCGACAATCCGATCGAAATTAAGATTACAGACTTCTAACCGGGAGTGATCCTATGAAACGACTCAGCGCAACATTTCTCGTCGTCATTTTCGCCGCCCTATTCAGCCTTGCCGCCGCTCAGGTTTCCCAGGCCCAGGA
>JACPFE010000365.1 GCA_016183145.1 Deltaproteobacteria bacterium
AGGTCACGGCTTATCTGCGCAACTGGCTGCATGACCGCAAATTTATCGAGATCGAAACGCCTCTTCTCACCAAAGGAACGCCCGAAGGTTCCCGCGAGTACATCGTCCCGTCGCGCCTGCATCAGGAAAAGTTTAACGTGCTGCCGCAGTCGCCGCAGCAGTTCAAGCAGGTGCTCATGGTCGCCGGCATGGAGCGCTACTTCCAGGTCGCCCGCTGCTTCCGCGATGAAGATCAGCGCGGCGATCGCCAGCCGGAATTCACCCAGCTCGATCTCGAAATGTCCTTCGTCCGGCCTGCGGACGTCATGCAAGTCATCGAGGGAATGATCGCGCTCTTGTTCAAGGAGCTGAAAGGCATCGAGGTCAAACGGCCCTTTCCGCGATTGACCTATGAAGCGGCAATGAACCGTTTCGGCTCGGACAAGCCGGACATGCGCTTCGGCTTGGAACTTAAAGATTTCTCCGCAGCGCTGCGCGACTGCCAAGCGAAGGTGTTCGCGACGGTGCTGCAAAAGGGCGGCGTCGTCAAAGGAATCTGCGTGCCCAAGGGCGGCGAAATGTCGCGCAAGGACTTGGATGATCTCACACCCTTCGTGGCGACCTTCGGCGCCAAGGGATTGGCGTGGACCAGGATCGCCGCCGAAGGCTGGCAGTCGCCCATCGCGAAGTTCCTCTCCGACGCGGAGCAGAAGGAAGTCGAAAGAATCGCCGGCGCTCAGGTCGGCGACGCGATCTTGTTTTCCGCCGACACGGCAAAGATTGTTCACGACGCCTTGGGCAACCTGCGCCTGCACCTAGGAGAGAAGCTAGGGTTGATTCCCGAAAACGAGTTCGCGCCCGTTTGGATCGTCGACTTTCCCTTGATGGAGTTCGATCCGGCGGAAAAACGCTACGTCGCTTTGCATCATCCGTTCACCGCCCCGCTGGAGGAGGATCTTCATTGGCTCGAAAGCGACCCGACGAAAGTTCGGTCGAAAGCCTATGATCTCGCGCTCAACGGTATGGAGACGGGAGGGGGAAGCATCCGAATCCATCAGGTCGAGCTGCAAAAGAAAATTTTAGGGATGATGGGCATCGGCGCGGAGGAAGCCGAAGCAAGATTCGGTTTTCTTCTCGAAGCCTTGACTTTCGGCGCGCCGCCCCATGGCGGCATCGCCTTCGGCATCGATCGGCTGGCGATGCTGCTGAGCGGCGCCAAGTCGCTGCGCGACGTGATCGCTTTTCCCAAGAGCCAGCGCGCCGTCTGCATGCTCACCGACGCCCCCTTTCCGGTGGATGCGAAGCAGTTGCGCGAGCTCGGCATTCGCACGACGGCCAAGGAGTGATGCCATCGGGGCTTGGGACAAACCTCATTTGCCTTGAGCCGTTCCGGCTGTTATCCTCCGGTTCATCGATGAAAACAGCGTTTCTACTGCTCTTCTTCTCACTCATACCTGCCTGCAGCTTCGGTCCTGGCAACTTGCAAAGCAAGCACTCCAGCGACCTGGACACACGCAAAATCAAGCGCCTCGCCGTTTTGGGTCCCGCCGCGATATTTAAGAGCCAGAGCAAGATTCCCTTCACGGCCGCCTCCCCCGCGGACGCGCGAGTGGCGGAGAGAGACCCGGCGGAGCTTCTTTCCAAACTCGTCTACTCTGCAATGGCTTCCTTTTCCAACTGGCAGATCGTCTCCGAAAACGAAGTTCGCGAAGTCGGCGAGACGGTGCCGGATTCGAACGAGACGGCACGGCTAAAAACGATCGGCGAGTTGGTCTACGCCGACGCGGTCGTCGTCAGCAGAATCCAGCGCTTCCGTGAAAGAGTCGGCGCCGAATGGGGAATCAAGAGCCCTGCGTCGGTGGCCTTTGTGCTCGATCTGGTGGACGTAAAGCGGGGCGATATCGTCTGGTCCGCCCGCTTCGACGAAACCCAACAATCTCCGGCGGAAAATATCCTGGTGCTCGGCGATATCGGCCAGCGCGGTGTAAAATGGTTGAGCGCCGAACAGCTCGCCGAGAGCGGCGTGAGGAAAGCCGTCGCACAGCTCCACCAGATCATCACGCGGTAAGCGGTAGACAAAATTATCCCCTCTCCACCACGTTTTCGTGGGGGAGGGGGTTAGGGTGAGGGGGCAATAGCGAGGAAGTAGCCCATCCGAGCCCTCACCCCTGCCCTCTCCCGCATCCGCCAGAGGACGGATCAGCCTCAGGCTGAAGCGGGCGAGGGTGATCTCGCCTGTCTCATTCGATGACATCGCGAAACAGGCATCGCCTCAAACTTGCCCTGAGCAGGGCGGAAGGGATGGGAGACTTCAACTCTCCTTGACGAGAAAATTAACCGTCGCAATCTCCTCGACAGGCAATCCATTACGGAGCAGCGTTTGCTTCCACTTCCAACGGCCGGTGAATTCTCTCGCCGATGCCTCGGCCCAAGTTTTCCAGCCGTTTGACACCGCCACGGTCCAGGAGCACGGACACGCCTCCTTTGACGATCAGGCGCAGCGACGGCACCGGGAAACTCTGCGCCGCCGAGGAACCGGCTACGGCAAAGCCGCTGTACACCTGATCGGCCCCCAGCTTTAGTTTTTCGATATCGACGAAGTCGAGCGTCAGCAGGATTCGCCGATGCATGCTTCGCCTGGTGAGCGTCACTTTTCGGGCAACGCCGTCGATGACGATGCTCCGTTTCTGTGACAGCAGGTAGAAAGAAATGCCGAGGAGGATCAGATTCATCACCGGAAAATACCAGAGCGAGCCGGCCGGACCGGTGAATCCTCGGAGCCTGATGGCTTCAACGATGGGAAGGGTCACGAAGAGCAGCAGGAGCGCGATGCCAAGACAGAGAAACGCCGGGAATTTAGGCCCGCGCCAGGTCAGTTCGAGCCATTGCTCTTGTTCTTTGGCGATGATGAAACCGAGTCGATTGCCGATCGCTTCGAACTCTTTCGGATTGCCTTCCATGTCAAGTTTCGAGTTTCGGGTTCCCCGTTTCGAGCCCCACCATTGAAAACTGGGGTTCTTCAGGCTTTTGCGTGAGCCACGGCTCGGAGATTGCACCGCCGAGGCGCAGAGAAAAGAGTTTTCGATTATAAGATACTCCGAACTCTGCGCTATGATCTCCGTGCCTCTGCGGTGAAAATCTCTTCACAGGAAATCCAGAAAAACCACAACTGGAAACTTGAAACTAAGCGCTGGATTTCTTCTGGGAATGGTAGAAATCTCTGAAGCGATAATCTTTCAGCCGGATAATATCCTGGTAGGAACCGAATTTCTTGGCAGGATCGTCTACTGCGTCGAGAGGATGCACCGATCGATCTTCCGTGTCAAAGAGCCTGATTTTCTCGTAGGTGGTCGAGCGCTCGGCCGGCATGCGCCCCATTTCCCGGATCAGGGCGCGAAACTGCGCCGGTTTCATGAGCTGGCCGTAGCCGGAGCCGGCGGCGGTGGAGATGCTCTCGTTGATCAACGTACCGCCGAAATCGTTGGCGCCGGCGAGCAACGCGATCTGCGAGAATTTTGGCCCTTCTTTGACCCAGGAGACTTGCAAGTTGGGTATCCAGTTGTTGAGCATCAAGCGCGCCACGGCGTACATTTTCATCACCTCGGCGCCGCTCGCCCCTTGGCGCAGCCCCGCGATGCGCTTGCGATGGAACATGGGAGCTTCGTCGTAGACGAAGCTCAGCGGCACAAATTCGGTGATTTTGCCCGTGCGCCTTTGAATGTCGCGCAGGATGCTCAGATGGGCCGCTTTGTGATGCGCCGATTCGATATGGCCGTACATGATCGTTGAGGTCGTCGGGATGCCGATTTCATGGGCGGTCTGAACGAGATTGATCCATTGAGCCGTGCTGATGCGGCCCGGTGAAATCTGCCCGCGGATTTCGTCGACCAAAATTTCAGCCGAGGTTCCGGGCAGGCTGCCGACGCCGGCCTCTTTTAATGCCGTGAGATAATCGCGCACGCTGATCCCGGTAAGCGTCGAGCCGTAGAGGACTTCCTCGGGTGAAAAACCATGAATATGAAGCGCCGGCAGCGCTTCTTTCAACGCCCGGCAGAGTTTGACGTAATGCCAACCGTCCATGCCGGGCGCCAAACCGGCTTGAACGCAAACTTCGGTGGCGCCGAGGTCATGGGCTTCTTGGGCGCGCCGAATGATTTCGTCGAGCGGCAAGAAATAACCTTCCTCCGCCAAATGTCCCCGGCTGAAGGCGCAGAAACCGCAGGCTTTGACGCAAACGTTGGTAAAATTAATGTTGCGGTTAACGACATAGGTGACTACGTTGCCCACGGTGCGCGCGCGCAGATGATTGGCGGCGGCGATCAGAGCGAGAAGGTCCGATCCATCTGAATCGAAAAGCTCGGTCGCCTCCTCGATGGTAAGATCGGCGCCGGACAGAGCGCGATCGAGGATGCGCCCGGTGGACGGTGAAGATGGGAAAATTTCATGGGGCGACTTTAGCTTTTCACGAGCGAAAACACAACAACGGCGAGATATTCGGGGGTTGTGTTCGTGGTTCGACAAGCTCACCACCCTGACCCATTCGACATTGCTCAGGGTCATCCTGAGGGAGATCGTAGGATGAGCAAGGTCGAAGGGTGACTCGTGTTCGTCGGTGCACGAGCACCAATTCCGCCCAAAGCCAAAATTACCGCAGTCTAAAATCCAAAATTAACCAGTTGGTTGCCGAGTTCTTTCTCACAGCTCGGCGCGTAGCCGAAGACCTGCTCCCAGACTTCCTTGGATTCCATGCAAAGGTAAACTCTGACCGTCGGCGCACCGCGGCGAATCCAGCCGACCATTTTGCGGTACATCTCCACGCGCAACGGTTGAAAGTAGCGCAGCTTGCCATCCGAGCACAGCACCTGTTCTCCCGTGGGCAGCTCGCTGCGCGGAAAGCGCTCCCTCATGGTCCGCTTCAGTCCAGGTGTTTGTCGTAGAACACCCAGGCTTAGCCAAGAAATCCTGCGCCAGTCTACCGTGGCGAATATCTCTTCGACCACACGCCGGTAATCGTCCTCCCAACCCGGATACTCGATCATCGGATCGAAATGAAACCCCAGCCGATAGCCGGACTCCTGGCACCGGCGCGCGGCCCGCAGCCGCTCTTCCAACGAAGCGGTTCCATGCTCATCGCGGTCGATCACCGGCTGGGGATTCATCGACCAGGAAACCACCACGCGTTCTTTGGGATCGAGACCGAGCAGCCCATCGACGCAATCGCTCTTGGTTTTCAGTTCGAGAAGCACGTTGGGCTGTTGCGCGAAAAAAGGAACCACTTCGCGAGCGAATCCGATGTAGGGATCCAGGGCGAGGCTGTCGGTGATTTCGCCGGTGCCGATGCGAAATAAAAACCGGGGATGCTTGGTTAAAAGCTCGTCCGCCTCAGCCATGAGGTCGTCCACGTTGCTGAACACCTTGAGCGCGGGATTTTGCGCCAGGTATTCTTGTAAATAACAGTAGCTACAGTCCATCGGGCAATTGCTCGCGAAGTTAACGACGAAGTAATTGCAGCAAACCTGGCCCTCGCTGCCCGGACATTTCTTGAGAAACTCCCCTTTGTGACGGGTCAACAGCAGCTTTTTCTTCGCTGCGCCGAAATCGCCGTTGCCGTTGGCGGCGAAGACGTCCTCGACCGTTCGACTTGCTCCGCGGCCTCTGGCCGTGGGCTCGCTCAGGATTCCGCCCCACGGACTCTGCCCGGTGGGCTCCACAAATCTTAGCGGAACTTGAGGTAAGGCGAGTCGCAGGTTTCGGTAGATAAGGCTCCCTTCGCAGCCCCGCTCAACGACAATTTCTTCTGGCACAAATGCTTTCATTGCCTCTCGCCGCGCTGTCTATTTGTGTTCCGGGGTGCGTCCCGCCAGCATGCCGAATATTTCCCGCACGGCTTCCTCTCCGGTCGCGTCAGCCAACTTCGCAATCAATCGCTGAAGTTCATCCTGGCTCGCCGCGTCGAATTCGATGCGCAAACGCCCGCATTCCAACCCCGCGGGCACGGTTAAGCAAATCTCCGGTTGGAGTTTTAATTCCTGAATCCGGGCGCGAATCGAATCTTCCGCCTGCGCCAGTCGGGGGAAACGCAGCCTTCGGACCTGCTCTTTGATACGCTTGAGTTTGTCGGCCCGGCCCAGCCGCGGGCGCCGTTGCCGAGAATCTGGCGGACTTGCACCCCATCCCGCAGGGAAATTTCCTCGAGCCAATCCATGAGATCGCGCAGATGATTTTCCCCGATCTTTAGCGGCAAGGCTAACCGATACAAGGCGTCTCTATCCGGCTGCTCCCAAGCGAGCCACCGCGCCACTGTTTGCGGGTGAAATGCCTTCTTCTTGGCGTACTCGCGAATCTCCGGCTCCGACATCTTTCTTCTCCTGGACAAATTCTCCTAGCACCGCTTCATAGGCGCGCGCTGCCGACTCCTTGCCGCGCTTCCTCGCCCCCTGCGCCAGCACGGCAATTTTGCGCCGCAGCGCATCGACAACCCACTCCCTATTGTCGCCGCTCACCCCCGCGCGCAAAAGTTTTTGCAGGGCCGCCACGCGATAGCGGTCCATGCCCCACAGAGAATGGGACAACTGATCGGCGTGGCCGCCCCGTTTAATTACCAATTGAGCCGCAATCAGCGGCACCGGATGATCGACGGCGATGCGCAACCAAAGA
>JACPFE010000366.1 GCA_016183145.1 Deltaproteobacteria bacterium
CGGTCGGTCTCGAAATATCTCCCGCAAAGACGCAAAGGCGCAAAGGGAAATCATTGTCATTTCGAACGAAGAGAGAAATCTTTCCTAGATCCCTCGCATTCGCTCGGGATGACAGGCCTTGGGCCTGTCGCTTAGCGTCTTGGCTCAGCCAAACAAACTGAGGCTGATCCGTCCTTTGGCGGAGCCTTGGCGGGAGGCATATCCGAACCCGATGGGTCTTCGGAGCCCGGAAAATTTGCGCAGGCCGCGCAAATTGTCAGCTATAGTAGTACGAAGGACACGAAGAGCACGAAGTTAAGAAGTTTTGAAATATCAATTTCCGAAACCTTCGTGTCCTTCGTGAACTTCGTGGTGAGATGTCTTTCCCATTTTGGTTGAAACTGGATGGCAAAGTCTCTTGTCTTGACGGTGAAATCATCGCGGTGATAGGCTTTGAGCCAATCTGGAAATTTTTGGAGGTGCGCCATGGCTGAGCGAGTTTGGGAACGATTTCTCACGGAACAGGACAAGGCGACACTGGTCGGCAAGGCGGACCGGCGGGTCGGGTTCGGCGAGAGGCCGGCCTTGTTGTTGATCGATCTTTATCGTTGGGTATTCGGCGATAAGCCGGAGCCGGTCACCCAGGCGATCAAGACCTGGCCCGGCAGTTGCGGACTCGCCGGCTGGGATGCTTTACCTTACATTCAAAAACTGATCGCCAAGGCGCGCGAGGTCGGTATTTCCGTGATTCACGTCACCGGCTTGGACGGCGTGGCGGTGGAGCCCTGGGCGTTCCGCAGGGATGGGAAAAAACGCGCGACCATGACCGCCGAAGAGCTTGACCGGTTCCGCCGCCGCTACGACATCGTCGATCAAGTCAAACCGATTCCCGGCGAGACGGTGTTGAAAAAAACTTCGCCCAGCGCCTTTTGGGGCACGCCGCTGATCGGCCATCTGAATTTTCTCGGCGTCGATACCATCATCACCTGCGGCGAGAGCACCAGCGGCTGCGTGCGCGCCAGCGTGGTGGACGGCACGACCAATCGGCTGCGCATGATCGTCGCCGAAGAGTGCGTGTTCGACCGCCACGAGGCCTGCCACGCGATCAACCTGTTCGACATGAACCAGAAATACGCCGACGTGTTGCCGCTGGACGATATCCTAAAATATCTCGACGCCTGGCGCGCCGAGAAGGCCGGGCAGGTCGGTTACGCCAACGACAGTATCGAGTATTTAAAAGATCTCGGTATCGGCGAGGAGTATAAAGGACTGCGGTAGCTGATTGTCACCGACGTTTATTGGATAATCTATTCGTCATTCCGGGCACCCCCCGCGGAAGCGGGGGGCGACCCGGAATCCAGGCGGAGGGGAGTCTGGATTCCCGCCTGCGCGGGAATGACGCCACAGAATCCACGAACCCATTATCACCGGCCGGAGTCGGATGCGGCGCCGGCCGGTTGTCGTTTAAGACCCCACCACGTAAGCAGAAAGACCACGGCGGAAAACGCGGCCATCGCGTGAAAGCCCGTTTCATAACCAAAGACCTGCACCAGCACCCCGGCGAATAGCGGCCCCAAGCCGTTACCCAGCGATGTCGCCGCGCGGGTCAGGCCCAACGCCAGCGCCTTGGCATTGCTGCCGGCGGATTGCAGCGCGAAGGTCGTGGCGCCCACGTTGGTATAACCGAAGCCCATCGTCATAATCGTCAGCGGGATCACCAGAGTCACAGCGCCGACTCCATAAGGGAGCACGAGAAACATCGGGATGCCGATGCCGACGCCGAGCAAGATCACCCGCGGCGGGGTGATCCGATCGCAAAGCCGGCCGCCGGTGTACCGCCCCAAAGTGTCGGTCACGCGCGAGATCGCAACCATCGTGCCGACCCAGTCCAGCTCGAATCCGCGCCGATGCACGGCGAGAAATGGAAACGCGATCCGGGTCACCCCGACGAGCATGACGAAGGATTGAAAGATGGCCAGGGCCGAAGCGAGAAACCACGACTGGCCGAGCAGTTTTTTGCCTTCGCGCCAAAGCTCGACCGAGTTCTCTTGAGTGAGCGTGCGGGAGCGGTGGGCGCCGCCGAGGAGAATCAAAATCAGCCCGGCGATTTGCGGCAGCGCATACAGGGCGAACAACGCCTCCGGCCCGAAGGCTCGGCCGACGAAACCGCCGATTAACGGGCCGAGAGAGAAACCGATTCCTAAAGCGGCTGCGACCTGGCCCTGGGCGCGGCCTTGCTGGCCGGGCTCGGATTGCTCGAAGGCGATCTTGCGGATCGAAAGAGCGAACATGGCTTCGGTGACGCCCAGGATGGCAAAGGCGGCGAGAAAGACGGTGGTGGAGTCGAGGAACAATATCGCGACGGCGCTGACCAGAATCGCAGTGACCGTCGCCGCGACGATGAGAACCCCGGAACTGAAGTAAGAGGCGAGCACCCCGGAGGTAAGATCGGAGCAGACGCGGCCGATGCCGTTGACAAACAAGGGAACGCTCGCGAGCGTGATCGAATATCCATGTGCTTTCATGAAGAACGGCGCGAGCATGGCCGCGCCGGACGAACCGGCGATTTCAAAGACGGCGGCAAGCGAATATAGAGTGAGCGGCGCGATTTTCATGACGCCGGATTATAGCAGCCGGGCGGGTTGTCGCATACGGGTTCTCTGGGAAACTTCTCTCTGTGGACACAAGCCGGCGGGCTTGATAGAAGCTGAGCGTAACAGAATAAGAAAGTTTCTAGTTCCGAGTTCCTTGTTTCTGGTTATGGGAGCGGAGACCAACTATTGTGGTGTCTGAAGTTCGCTACATAATTCCTACGTCATTCCAGCCGAGCTGGCGTCAGCTAGCGAGAGCCGGAATCCCCCTCTCAATCTCCCCCTTTTACAGGGGGAGACAAAGAGGGGGTTCTGGATGCCCGCTGGAGCTTGTCCTGAGCTTTGCCGAAGGGCGGGCATGACGGCGGGGAGGCCAGCGACTTTAGATTGCGAACTTCTAGGCCTGGACACTAGAAACATAATAGCAGTAACTAAAAACCAAGAAGGAGGCCATCATGAGCGTAATCCTGGGAAGCGGCGAGTTTCGTTACGAAGTGATCGAGGGTTGGGGCAAGCTGCCCGATGGCTGGACTTTCAAAGAAGTCGCCGCCGTGGCGGTGGACGCAAAGGACCAAGTTTACTGTTTTACCCGCGGCGCGCATCCGGTCATCGTTTTCGACCGGGACGGCAATTTTCTGCGCTCCTGGGGCGAGGGCGTTTTCAAGCGCGCCCACGGCGCCACCATCGGGCCGGATGAAACGATTTTTCTCACCGACGACGGCGACCACACCGTGCGCAAGTGCACCCTGGACGGCAAGGTTCTACTGACGCTCGGCATTCCCGGCGCCGCGGCGCCGTACCAGAGCGGCGAGCCGTTCAATCGCTGCACGCATGTCGCTTTCTCGCCGCGAGGGGATATCTACGTCTCCGACGGTTATGGAAACTCCCGCGTGCACAAGTATTCGCCCGACGGAAAGCTGCTCTTTTCATGGGGCGAGCCCGGCTGCGATCCGGGCCAGTTTAATATCGTGCACAACATCTGCACCGACAAAGAGGGCTGGGTCTACGTCGCCGACCGGGAGAATCATCGCGTTCAAGTGTTCGACGGCAACGGCAAGTACGAAACGCAATGGAACAACATGCATCGCCCGTGCGCGCTTTACATGGACACGACAAAGCGCGATCCCATCTGCTACATCGGCGAACTGGGTCCGGGAATGTCCGTTAACAAAGAGGCGCCCAACCTGGGCAACCGCCTCGACATCTACGACAAGAAGGGGAAACGGCTGGCGCGGCTGGGGGATATCCGGGGGGGCGAAGCACCGGGGCAATTTATCGCGCCGCACGGCCTGGCGCTCAACTCCGCCGGAGATATTTTCGTCGCGGAAGTTTCCTGGACGATCGTGGGGCAGCATCTAAAGCCGCAGCGCGAACTCCGAAGCTTGCAGAAGCTGAAGAAGCTAAATTAAAAGACGGGTTTCACCGCAGAGACGCTGAGTACGCAGAGTAATGAGTTTCGAGTTGTAAAATACTCCGAACTCTGCGATCTCCGTGCCTCTGTGGTGAATTAACGATTGATGGTTCTAGTTGCGGCTTAATCGCGTCGGGAGCCTCGGGATACGAAGCGGGAGACGATCATGCAGAGCAATGTCATCCAGCAGCGCGTGCCGGTATACAGCGACCCCGGTCACTGGGTCCATGTGAGCGATAGCCCGCGCCATGTCCGTGTGTTCTTCGGTGGCGAGACCGTCGCGGACAGCAAGCGGGTCAAGCTCGTCCGCGAGGCGGAGGCCCTGCCCGTCTACTACTTCCCCAAGGATGACGTCCGCGCGGATCTTTTCGTGCCAAGCCAGCATAAAAGCCGGTGCCCGGTCAAAGGTGAGGCCTCCTATTGGTCGATTCGAGTCGGCAAGCAAGTCGCTGAGAACGCGGTCTGGAGCTACCTCGCCCCGCTTTCGGAGGCTGCGAGTCTGAAGGACCATTTTGCGTTCGAATGGAACAAAATGGACAAGTGGATGGAGGAAGAGGAAGAAATTTTCAAGCATCCGCGTGACCCGTTCAAACGGGTCGACGTCTTACCCAGCTCGCGCCACGTTCGGGTCGTCATCGATGGAGTTACGGTGGCCGACACGCGCCGGCCTCATCTCCTCTTCGAGACCAATCACCCCGTGCGATATTATATTCCGCAGGACGATGTGCGCATGGATCTGCTCGTCCCAAGCGCGACGACATCGCGCTGTCCATATAAGGGGCCGGCTTCCTATTGGTCGGTGAAGATCGATGATCGGCTCTTCGACGATTTGGTCTGGGGTTACATGGAGCCGATCCCCGAATGTCCGAAGATCAAGGGGCTGCTTTGTTTCTGGCATGAACGCGGCGCGGACATTTACGTCGACGATGAATCGATTCCGCCGCCGAAGACGAAATGGGCGCGCTAAGAACGGAATGAGGAGCGAGAAAGATTTTTCCCCTCTCCCGCGTGCGGGAGAGGGCTAGGGTGAGGGTAACGTTGACCACACCGTGCCACCCTCACCTCTAATCCTCTCCCTCCTCAGGAGGGAGAGGAGGTTATATGCGCGCGCTTCACTGGAATGGGCAAAGACTAACCCTAGATTCTTCATATGCTACGCCGTTAGCGTCAGAGCAGATAGCTCTAGTTCGTGTTCACCTCGCCGGCATCTGCTCCACGGACCTGCAAATTCTTAAAGGCTACATGGGTTTTCGCGGCGTGCCTGGGCATGAATTCGTCGGCAGCGTGAGCGAAGGGCCGGGGTCTCTCCTCGGCAAGCGTGTCGTCGGTGAGATCAATTTCGGCTGCGGGCGATGTGAGAATTGTGCTCGCGGTCTCAGCCGCCACTGCCCGAATCGAAGCGTGATGGGGATTCTCAACGCTGACGGCGCCTTCGCCGAATACGTCGCTGTGCCGGCGGCCAATCTTCATCTCGTGCCGGATAAAGTTTCGGACGAGGAAGCGGTGTTCACCGAGCCGTTGGCGGCGGCATTCGAGATTCTGGAGCAAGTTCAGCTCGATCCCGGCGATCAGGTGCTCGTGCTGGGCGATGGCAAGCTCGGCAATCTCTGCGCGCAGGTTCTAAGACTTACCGGTGCTAACGTAACCGCGCTCGGGAAGCACGAGGACAAGCTCAAACTCATCAAGCGGGTCGGCGTCCGAACGATTCTCCTGAACGATTGGCAGCCGCGCTTGTTCGATGTCGTCGTCGAAGCGACCGGCTCGCCGTCCGGTCTCGAACTGGCGCTGAGCGCCGTGCGTCCGCGCGGAACGCTCGTGCTCAAAAGCACGGTCGCGGGCAACCACGACGTGTCACTGGCGCCGATCGTAATCAACGAGATAAACGTGATCGGCTCGCGCTGTGGCCTGTTCGCGCCCGCGCTCGAAGCGCTGGAGGAGAAAAGCGTCTCCGTGACGCCGCTGATCGAGAAGGTTTATCCGCTCAATGATGGAAGTGAAGCTGTAGAACACGCCGCGAGACGGGAGACGAGAAAGATTCTATTGCGACCGTAGCAACGAGATCGACGGAGTTTACGTTGCCTGCCCGTGAATACGCCGGCGGAATTCGAGGGGCGCGGAGATAAGGTCAGGCGTTCGTTAGCAGCGGAGTGAGTTGTTTAAAAAACTCTCCGATCGCCCCGTTGTAGACAAAATCGGCGATGTCGTCCAGCGGTGTCGCGTCGCGGTTGATGATCGCGA
>JACPFE010000367.1 GCA_016183145.1 Deltaproteobacteria bacterium
CGGGAATCTCGACGTCTGTCCCCATGAGATGTTCCATGTTATAGGCGCTAGCAAGTTGATGAAAAACTCGGTTGCAGGCTGCTCAAAAAGATCTCAGAGGCGAGGCGCGCGAAAAATCGACGAGCGGAGGCGTACTTAGCGAGTACGTTGTAGCGAGGCGATTGAGCGCAACGAAGCATATGAGTCTTTTTCAGCAGCCTGCTAGAAAAACAGCGCGGCATCCTGATTGGTGCGCGACGGCGGCGTCATGAG
Organism: Deltaproteobacteria bacterium; assembly: GCA_016183145.1. Taxonomy (GTDB): domain Bacteria; phylum Desulfobacterota; class Binatia; order UBA9968; family UBA9968; genus JACPFE01. The sequence goes on from JACPFE010000367.1 coordinate 253, forward strand.
CGCAAATACCGTTTTCATCGCCCAGTTCACCAGTGCCGCGAGGATGAAAATGAAAAGCAGCAGCGAATACATATCCGCGATGCGGAACTGGCCATAATACTCGACGATCATAAAGCCGAGCCCGGCCCTGGCGATTTTCGTCTCGGCGAGGAGCGCGCCGGTGACTGCCGCGCCCAAACCGATTCTTACGCCGGTAAATATCTGTCCGGCGATGGCGGGAAGATAAACCCGCGCGGCGATTTGAAAAGCGCTGGCGCCGACGCTGCGCGCCACGTCGACGTAAACTGGTTTGACTTCGCGCATCCCGGCGATGGTCAAGAGCGAGATCGGAAAAAACGCCGCGATGGCCCCGACCGCGAGCTTGGAGTGCACGTCGATTCCCAGAAACAAAATGAAGATGGGGAAGATGACGATCTTGGGCACCACCGCCGCGTAAAGAATCAACGGCTCGACCACCTCCAGCCACGAGCGCCGGCTGCCCCAGAGAATGCCCAGCGGGATGCCCGATAGCGACGCGAGCAGCAGCGCGCCGCCGACTTCATAGAGGCTCGCCTTGAGATGCGGCAGTAACACCGGCGTGGTGACGCAGATCCAGAGGGATTCGAGAATCGCCGCCAGTGGGGGAAAGAGATCGGGGAAAAGAATTTCCGTGCGGCCGATCGATTCCCACACGGCGATGAGACCGAGGAGCGTGAGTATTTGCACGGCGGCAGGGGTGTGCATATGCGCGCCGATGGCAGATTTGCCGCTATGCGCCATCGCCATCGCTATCTCCGCATCAGGGTTTGCGCCCCATTGATGAGGTAAAGAAAAACAATCGAAAGCAAAACAGTGCCGCCCAATCCCGCGTACACTTCTTCGACCTCGAAGCGAAACGCAGCGTCGGAAAGCCACATGCCCACGCCGCCGACTTGGGCGACGTATTCCAGGCCAAGGACGGATTTCAGAATATAGGTGAGCGCGAGGCGAAAGCCGCCGAAAATCGTCGGGGCGACCGCCGGAAGCATAATATGCCGAAACATTTGCTTGCCGGAGAGGTTCATGCTGGCGCCGACTTCAAGCAGGATCGGATTGACGTTTTGGAAAGCGCCTTTGGTATTGATGATGATCGGGATCAAGCCGAAGATCGATGAAAGCGCGATCACCGCGGCGCTGGTGCGGCCGAAGGTAACGAGAAAAACCGGATAAGCCAATATCACGGGGGATGAGAAGAGCGCGGCCAGCGGCATCTCGTAGCTGGTGCCGATCAGCCGGTAACGCCAGAGCAAGAAGCCGGCGAGCAGGCCGAACAGCGTCGAAATCGTAAGCGCCGCCGCGATTTCGTAGAGCGTGATGGCGGTCAAGAGCAGCGCCCTGCCGTTCCACAGCTCCGACCACAGAACCGTCGCCGCACGCGATGGAGCGGCGAGGAAAAACGAGCTGATCCAGCCGAGCCGAACGGAGGCTTCGGCAAGGGCAAGGGCGCCGAAGATCAAGCTCAGGCGCCAGAGCATGAGTCGATTGTTTTCGGACATGCCAGGCTCGCTTGCGTTTAGGAACCCTCACCCTTTCCCGCATCCTCCGAGGCGGATCAGCCGCAGGCTGAAACGGGCGAGGGGATCGGCGCACTACTGCAAATAGCTTAAATCGATCAAGCTGTTGATCTCCGCCTGGGTCAGCGGTTGCTTCAGGAAATTAAACCTGATGGCGTCGTCAATGGTCTGTTGCAGGCCGCGGATCGGCTTGGCCGCCATGGCGGGCTTGCTGTAAAAGTCCCAGGTCTTGAGCACCGCGGTTTCCGGATATTTGAGATCGGCTTTTCTAATCCAGATCTTTGTTGTTTCCTCTTTATGGTCTAGCATATATTCCACCGCCCGCTGGTGCGCCCGGAAAAAACCGCGCACCGCATGGGGATTTTTCGCGGCATAATCGCTGTTGATGAAATGGACGCGGCTGGTGATTTCCTTGAGCGCGGTGATTTCATCGCCGCGCATGACGACTCGCAACTCACCCTTCTCGACGCGGTCGAGATTGAACGGCGGCACCGACCACCCGGCGTCGGCCTGGCCGGTTCTCACTCCCGTATAAGACTCCGGAATTCCTCCGAGCGAAACCGGTTCGGCGGGCTTGAGACCTTTGGCTTTTAATTGGTCCGAAATGGCGAGCACTGCCATGTGGGTGGAGGAGCCGGGGCGGCTATAGGCTAATTTCTTGCCCGCCAGGTCTTCGAACCGGCGGATCGGCGAGTTGCCGACCACGTACCAGAAGCTGTCCATGCCGGTGATCTCGGCGGCGGTGATCTTGATCGGCGCCTTTTTCATAAACGCGCCGATGACCGCGAACATGCCGGTGGAAAGCCCGATTTGGGCGTCGCCCGACACCACCGCCTGGACATTTTCGCCGCCGCCCCGGGTGAACACCGCGTCGATGTCGATATTGTTTTCCCGGTAAAAGCCTTTCTCCTGGGCGACGTAAACCGGCACGGCCACGGTGAAGAACACGCGATGGGGAACCACGAGGATGAGTTTGGTGCGCGCCGCGGCCGCCCAAACGCTCGACGTTCCGTTTAAGCACGCCAATAAAAGCGCCAGGGCGAGCAACTTGCGCCGCCTGAGGTTCAATGACCGTTTCTTCATAAATGATCCTCCTATCGAGGCGCTGAAAAACTCCATCGGAGTCCTTCGACCGTGCTCAGGACGAA
>JACPFE010000359.1 GCA_016183145.1 Deltaproteobacteria bacterium
ACGACGTAGTTGCCGCCGAACTGCGGATACTCGTTGGCGATGGTGTGAAAGCAGTGCGGGCAAGTCGTGACGATGACCTTTGGCTTTACCTCGTCCAACGCCGCGATATTTTCCGCCGCCATCTGCGCAAATAGATATTCATTGCCGGTGCGGCGGGCCGTGTCACCCGTACATTTTTCCTCTTTTCCCAAGATGGCCCAATCGACGCCGGCCGAATTGAAAAGCTCCGCCATGCTGCGCGCGATTTTTTGCGCGCGCGGGTCGAAGGCCACGGCGCAACCGACCCAATATAATACTTCTGGGTTCGATTTCTCTCGCAACGTCGGCACCGGAAACGGCAATCCCTTCGCCCAAGCCATCCGTTCATCGGCGGCAAGGCCCCAGGGATTGCCGGCGCGTTCCATGTTATTGAAGGTATTTTTGAAGCCGTTGGGGAACTCCGCCGCTGACAGCACCCGCTCCCGGCGCACGTCGATGATGTGGAGCATCTGCTCATTGCCGACGGGACACACCTCGACACAGGCGTTGCAGGTGGTGCACGCCCAAGCCGCTTCCTCGGAAAGGGCGAAATCGAGCAGCGGGCGCGGACTCTCCTGGCCCGCGGCGAAGTCCGGGAACAGAGCGTTCAACTCGTAGCGCTCGTTGATCAAGATCGCCGCCGGGCTGAGCGCCTTGCCGGTGGTCGTCGCCGGACAAACGTCCTGACAACGGTTACACATGATGCAGCTATAGGCGTCGAGCAGTCTCGGCCAGGTGAATTCCTCGAGCTTGGAGGCGCCGAAGACCTCTTCCTTTTCAAAGTCCATCGGCTGCAAGACACCCGCTTTTTCCTTTTTCAGCGCCAGATTGATGGGCGCCATAAAGAGATGAATATGCTTGGAACGCGGGAAGTAGGGAATGAACAGCAGAATCGCGCCCAGAGCGCCCCACCAAAAAAAATGATTCAACCCTTCCACCGCCGTCGGGTCAAGGCCGGCAAACAACGTGGCGAACGCGGAGCCGACGGGATGAAAAGCATCTCCGCCTTGACGAGCAAGCTCAGTCGCTTTGAACAATAGTCGGCAGCCGACGTGGAAAATGATAAATCCTGCCACGATGGAGGAGTCGCGCACGATCCCGGCGCGCACTCCGTCTCTTAGCGGCACATTGTCCGCGAAGGCGAAATCCTTGGGGCGGACGAGGTACCGGCGCACGATCATGCCGACAATCCCGATCAGCACAGCCGCGGTCAAAAGATCGGCCGCCAGATTGAACAGGTTCCAGCCGCCGCCGCGCGCGTGCAGCGCGAAAAAACCCTCTAGCACATCGACGACATTCACCAGAAAATAGAAAACAAAACCGTAGAAAATCAGCGCGTGGAGAAACGACGTCAGGGGGCGCATCTTGAACACCGATTGTTGCGAAACAACGATCCAGAGAGCGCGCAGAATGCGTCCGGGCAAGTCGTCAAAACGATCATCGGGCTTGCCGCGCGCGATGGTTCGGTACACGTCATAGAACCGTTTCCCACCGTAATAAAAGGAGCCGATCGCAAGCAAGATGAAAAGAATTTTTTCGCTTGTCGTTAGCATGCCGGTCTCTTCGACCTCCGTTCTTCGTCTTGGTTATCTTTACCGGACCTAATTTGTCAAAAGCAACGGCGCCTGCCGCATGCTTTCCGAACCGCACCTCGCCCTTGAGTTTCAAATCCACGCGCTACCCGTGAAACGAGATTCTCTGAATCCTGAGCGGTCGTTTTCAGCGCGGGTCAGGAATTAGATTAGAATGATGGTCGAAGTCGTCACCGCTGCGCCATCGGTGGATTGGCTACGTCTCACCCCGCGTACCCTAGCCGCTTGGAAAGATCGCCTCCGGCCCGCAAGATAGCCGGCGCAATTTCCTTGGCGATGGTTTCAGCAGCCAAGCGATGGGACGGCCCGACAATCGCAAGCGCCCCCACGAGCATGCGCGTATAATCTCGAACCGGCACTGCCACCGAACTGATGTCCTCGTTGAACTCCCCTTGTTCCACCGCGAAACCGGTAACGCTGATTTCTTTCATCTGTTCTAACAATAACTGACGATCGCTAATCGTCCTTTCCGTATAAGGCTCCATGCGCTCCGGGAGATTCCGGCTCAAGCCACCCTCGGTCTCAAAGACGAGATAGATCTTTCCGGCTGCGGTGCAGTGCGGCGGGAGCGCCATGCCCAAGAACGAAACCGCGCGCACCGCGCGCACCGGTTCCAGGAAATCCAGGGGAACAATCGCATTTCCTTTTCGGATCGCCACGAAGGCGCTTTCTTTGGTCGTTTTGACCAATTCTTTGAGGGTTGATTTAGCCTGGAGCAGCAATCCCATCTGATGGATAAAGATCTGGCCCAGCTGGAGACACTTTAAGCCCAGTCTATAGTTCTCCGTTATTTTGTTCTGCTCGATGTAACCGCGCGCTTCGAGGGTGGCGAGCAAACGGAAAACGTTGTTCTTGTGGAGCTTCAGCCGTTTGCTCAATTCCGTCACGCCGATCTCATCGACGTTCCCGTTGAACTGTTCCAACACATCGAACGCATGGGAAACGGACCGAATGACATAGTTGGATTTCTCACGCCGGACCATGCGACCTCCCCAGTCTAATAACGACAAGAACGCTTGTTAGTGCTACAAAAAGACTATTCCAAAAAGGCGTTTTAACCTATCTCACCAGCTCGGCGGTTGTCAAATCGCGCATGGGCACTCGCTATCCTTGACCGACCGTCGCGGATGGGGCAATATAACCCGCGTGACAAACCGGCTGGAAACAATTCGTTTGGCCCGCGGTTGGCGGCGCTGGCGTTCATTCCGGCGCTCGCGCTATGGCTGATTCCAGTCGGGTTGAAGATGTAGTGGAGAGGGCCATAGGTGATGCACTTATGGCCCTTTTTATGTGTGGCGTCTCTGGGTTTTTTGCGAAGGCTACTCACCGCAGAGACACGGAGTTCACAAAGAAAACTCGAATTTCGAAATTTTGCTCCGCGATCTCAGCGCCTCCGCGGTGTACCACATGGAGGCCC
>JACPFE010000360.1:0-3366 GCA_016183145.1 Deltaproteobacteria bacterium
GTCGAGTGTCACCGAACAATCGTCAGACTCGATTATCATTCCATCTGCGATCCATGTTATTGTATCGGCGTGACCACGGGAGGCAAGCTGATGTCAAAGCAACAAAAGGTGCGCTTCACAGTTGCCGAGTACTTGTCAATGGATCGCGATGCGAGCGAAAAACACGAGTTTGCTTTCGGCGAAACCTACGCCATGGGTGGCGCTTCGGCCAGGCATGTTGAGATCGTCGGCAACATTGTCAGCGAGTTACGAAACCATCTACGGCAACGTCCGTGTCGGGTATACTCGACGGATCTGCGGCTTCGCGTCGATGCCGACCATCGTTACACCTATCCTGACGTAGTCGTGGTCTGTGGCCAGCCACAGTTCTTGGACGACCAACTCGATACCTTGTTGAACCCAGACCTGATCGTCGAGGTACTCTCAGAATCAACGAGAAACTATGATCGTGGCGACAAGTTTCAGCAATACCGCGGCATTCCCTCTTTTCGCGAATACCTTCTGGTCGATCAGGCTAAAGCGCACGTGGAGCGGTATTCGAAACAGCAAGACGGTACTTGGTCGCTATGGGAAACCGACTCCCTAGATCACGTCGTCCACTTGGAATCCATCGCTGTCAGGCTGCCGGTCTCTGAAATCTATCTTAAAGTTGAATTCGATCAGGCCGCCGAGCCTTGAGCGAAAGTCGGCTGAGATAAGGGGTCAGGAGCCCTTCCCAAAAGGCTCCTGACCCCGTCCGCCAATCTCTGTTTGCCCATTGCGTTTACTTTATTGCCTACGGCGCCCGCCGCACACATGCACTTGACCCTGACAAAACGGAATGGGAACAGGACACCTGGCCGTATCTACTGAGGACAGAAGGGGACGCCCTTTTGCGCGAGGCGGTCGAGTGATAAACGAACAATCAATGTCCTACGGCGCCGTTATCTTCGACTTATTTGGAACATTAGTCGACGACTTCGTGTCGTCAACCGGTCAGATGAACACCGATTTGGCCACGGCCCTCCATGTGCCTATCGAGCCGTTCACGCGGGTTTGGCGGCAAACCTCCGAGATGCGCACGAACGGCACCTTTCAGACCGTGGAAGCCAGCATAGAATATGTTTGCGGCACTCTCCGCGTACAGGTCACTGCGGAACAAATGATGCAGGCGGTGCAAATTCGATTGCAGCAGATCAAGCGCGCGCTCCAGCCCAGACCGGATGCCGTGCCGACGCTCATGCGATTAAAAGACCGCGGCTGCAAAATCGGGCTCCTCAGCAATTGCTCAATCGAAATCCCGATTCTCTGGCCAGAGACGCCGTTCGCCGACTTGATTGATTCCGCCGTTTTCTCCAGCCGGGAGCGTCTCAAGAAACCCGACCCTCGTACCTATCATCTCGCCTGCGAACGCCTCGGTGTAATACCCGAACGTTGCCTCTACATTGCCGATGGAGAAAACTACGAGTTAGCCGCCGCGGCCAGCGTCGGTCTGCATCCCGTGCTGATTCGAAACCCGACATCGCAGAATCGGCTAGAGCTATTTCGAGAATCGATAGAGTGGCGGGGAGCCACGATCCAAAGTTTGGCCGAGATCCTTCAGCTCACGAGTGCTGTTCCGTGAAATCGGCCGCATGTGGTAGTATCGCAGTCAAAAACAATTGACCCGAAGCACTCACTCATAATGAACCACACACCACCCACCGAATTTGCGCACCCCCAAGGTTTTCTCTCGCTCGCCAAAAACATCGGCATCAAAGATTCCACGCTCGACCTGACCGTCATCTATTCGACCGTGCGCGCGCGGGCCGCGGCGCTGTTCACGCGCAGCCGTTTTCCCGGCGCGCCGGTGATAGTCGGCCGGAAACACATCACCAACGGCTTCGCTCGGGCGCTGGTGATTAACAGCAAGAACGCCAACGTGGCGATGGGGAAACAGGGCATCGACAACGCGATGGAGACTTGCCGGATCGTCGGGCGGGAGTTGGGCATCAATCACCGAGACGTATTGCCCTTCTCCACCGGGGTCATCGGCCGGCCGTTGCCGATGGAGAAAATCCGCGCCGGCTTGCGCGGTATCCGCGATGAATTGAAACCCGATAATCTCAAGCTTGCGGCTGAAGCGATCATGACCACCGACAAGTACCCGAAATATGTTTCGTGTCGCGTCGGCCCGGCGGTCATCGCCGGCATCGCCAAAGGCGCCGGCATGATCGAGCCGAACATGGCAACGATGCTGGTGTATGTAATGACCGACGCCGAATTGCCCGAGGCTTCGCTGCGCTCGATGCTGAAACGCGTGGTGGACCGGACCTTCAACTGCATGAGCATCGACACCGACACCAGCACCAGCGACACGGTTGTGTTGATGGCCAACGGCCTCGCCGGCAAAGTAAACCTTCGGGAGTTTGAAAACGGCCTGCTCCAGGTTTGCGAATATCTCACGCGCGAGATCGCGCGCAACGGCGAAGGCGCCACCAAGCTCATTGTCGTCAACGTCGGCGGGGCAAAGAGCCAAGTGCAGGCGAAGCGCGTCGCCAAGTTAGTCGCCAACTCGCCGCTCGTGAAGACCGCCGTGTATGGCTCGGACCCTAACTGGGGCCGAGTCATCATGGCGGTCGGTAAGAGCTTCGATAAGAGCATCGAGCCGGGCAGAGTCACCATTCGCTTCGGCGGCGCCGATGTTTTCAGAAAAGGCTTGCCTGTTGCTTGCGATCTCGAAGCGCTGCGGCATTATCTCAGCCAAACGGAAGTCTCCATCGGGGTCGATCTCGGCATCGGCAAAGCTTCCGCGCGCGTTTGGGGCTGTGACCTGACGGAAGGCTACATTAAAGAGAACGCCTACTACACGACGTGATTGCCGCAGCTGTAAGCACAAACCGATGACTCGACAATTAACGAACTTTCTCTTAAAGGGCGGCCGATTGATCGATCCGGCGAGCGGCCGCGACGGCCCCTTTGACGTGCGCGTGCGTGACGGCTTAGTTTATGCTGTCGGCGCCGACCTCCTACCCGACGGCGCTACGGTCATCGATGTCCAAGGTCTTATTGTGACGCCCGGACTGATCGACGTACATCTTCATCTCATGAAAGGCCTCGGCGCCTTCGGTGTCGACCCGGATGTTTTCGGCGTCGGCTCCGGCGTCACGACTGTTGTAGATGCCGGCAGCGCAGGCCACAGCCTGCTCAATGTCTTTCGCAATTACGTCACAGACAACGCCAAGACACGCGTGCTCAACTATATCAATCTGTCAACACTCGGCGGCGTCACCGGGCCTGGCTACAGCATCCTGGCCGATCCGCGGCTGATCGACGAAGAAAAGATCGAAAAAGCCGTCGAAGCCAACCGCGACATCATCGTCGGCATCAAGATCATGGCGACCGGCG
>JACPFE010000360.1:3461-4875 GCA_016183145.1 Deltaproteobacteria bacterium
GCTAGGATCTCAAGGCTTGAAACCGTTGGAGCGCGCGCGCAAGCTCGGCGATAGCTTGAAGTTGCCGCTGCTCGTCCATATAGGCGAGAGCTGGACAAAAGATACCGCGCCCGTTCACGTCGGCGACGTGCTAAAATATTTACGCGCCGGCGACATCGTCACGCATATGTTTACTGTGCACCCAGGCGGGTTATTGGACGGCAATGGCAGGCTCTGGCCGCAGGTACGCGACGCGAAGCAGTCGGGAATTCTGATGGACGTGGGCCACGGCCTGCACAACTTAAATTTCGACGTGGCGCGCAGAGTTCTCGACCAGGGACTTCAGCCCGATGGCGTCTCCACCGACGGTCACCGCGGCAACCGCGCCGGGCCGGTCTACGATCTTCCGACGACGATGGCGAAGCTAATGGCACTGGGGGTTTCCCTCAATCAAGTCATCGAGATGGCCACTGCTAACGCGGCCAAACTTTTGGGGCGCGAAGGGGACCTCGGCACAATCCGCGTCGGGCAACCGGCAGACATTTCGGTTTTGAAATTGGAAGAGCGAGAATGGCAGGCCGTGGACTCCCAAAAGGGAACCATCCCGGCGCGCCAGGCGCTCCTACCCGTTTACGCGATTCGACGAAACGCCGTTTACGAGCCGCTGCCGATTGAACGGCCCTGAGGCCAGCCGTGACCAATGTAAGGTTCGAGAGCACTGGCCGGGCGTGTAAGCTCTGGAAGCACCGCCTTAGATTTCAGCAGTTTAGCGCGTCTGAGCTCGTTTTTTTAGCTCGTTTTTTTAGTTGTGAAATTCCAGCGTTTAATGTATAAGGCCACTTAACGTGAATTGAAGGGTGCAATCACGCGTCTAAGACCAGAAGAACGAACCAATTAGGATCGTGTCGAGCGGAGGGCGGTACGACCGGCTGGCGTTCTTAAATCACAAAGTCAACCCAAATAGGAGGATTGCTGAATGAAAAGTTTTCTATCTGTGTTAATCGCTTCCATGTTTTTAGCCTCTGCGGCTTATGCGGCTGAGGAAAAGGGTAAAGGGGAAGAGAAGAAAACCGAGGCCAAGGAAAAGGCCAAGGGTGAAGTGAAGAAAACCGAGGCCAAGGGAAAAGCCAAGGGTGAAGTGAAGAAAACCGAGGCCAAGGAAAAAGCCAAGTGTGAAGTGAAGAAAACCGAGGCCAAGGGAAAAGCCAAGGGTGAAGTGAAGAAAACTGAGGCCAAGGAAAAAGCCAAAGGCGAAGAGAAGCCGGCCGCAACCAAGTAAAGCTCTTCGGTTCTCATACTTGGTGGAAGGTGGCCCTCCACACCTTCCTCATCGGATGGCTGCTCGTCTAAAGTCCTTCGCGCCGACTGCAAATTCCCAGCGTAATTCATCCTACTCCGATTTCTCACTTTAGATCATGGGCATCGCCGCCAAGAC
>JACPFE010000361.1 GCA_016183145.1 Deltaproteobacteria bacterium
AGCCGCTCTCGCGCATCATTGCGGAGTTGAACGAACGATTCGGGCTTAACCTCGGACCGGAGCACCGCGTGACACTTAGCCAGATGATGGAGAAACTCGACGATGACGCGGCGCTGGATGCCGCGGCGCGAGTCAACACGCGGGAGAACGTCCGCCTCACCTTCGACCAGAAGGTCGAGCACGTCATCCAGCAGATCGTCGATTCTAATTTCGACCTCTACAAGCGGATTACCGACGATCGCTCCTTTGGCGAAGTGATTAAGAATTTTCTCTTCGACCAGTACTTGCGCGCCCATCGCAATGCCGAGGAGCTGATCAAGCGCGGGGAGTCGAAGACGCTTGAATTCAAGTCCACGCTGCGTTGGAACCTCAAGGAGGCCCAGAAGGATGACCAAGCGGTGACGCATGCTGCGCTCAAGACGATTGCCGCGTTTCTCAATACCGAAGGGGGCGACCTCCTGATCGGTGTCGCGGACGGTGGTTCGGTTGTCGGCCTCGAACAAGACCAGTTCGAGAGTGACGATAAGTTTATGCTTCACTTAGCGCAGGTCGTGCGCAACGCCCTGGGCGATCGAGCCGGCACTTGCATCGATCCGAAGACGCAGATTGTGCAGGGCAAGACCGTGTGTGTGGTGAGCTGCCAGCGAAGCCCAGAACCAGTTTTTCTGAAATGGAAGGGGCTCGAAGCGACGCCGCAAGGTGATTTCTACGTGCGAAGTGGACCGGGGAGTGTGAAGCTTCCTCCCGACAGCGCGCAGGAATTTATCCGGATGCGGTTTGGATTGAGGACAGAACACACAGAGGTGAAGATCTAACCCCTAGCTTATCTGAGTGATCTCCGGGCTGTGGCATAACATTTCTGTCAAGCTCTAAGCCAAAATTGATGATCGAAGTTAGCAGCGAACCTGGGGATGGCGCAGCTGTTTGGCGATCCTCATTAATTTGATTAGCGAGACTAGCTCCGGGTGCGGGCGTCTCAAACAATATTGACCGCCCTCCAAGCGAAACGGGATGCCACCACGTAAAGGGAAACGACGGCAACGGCAGCGAAACCTCTACTACGTCGTGGAGATTGGGACCTGGGACTGGGGCTATAGCTTCGGACTAGACACTACGCGCTATGGTGACGGACCCTATAGGGAGTACCGACATTTGAAGATGACTGGAAAGCTGCTGCGCCCCCATAAAATCAAGGCGGACACGGTCGAAGTCACGCTGATGCCCGACGCAAGGTTAAGAGAAGAGAATCGTAAGCAAGATAACCCACGCGCGGTGGGCTCGCTTATTCTTGGCGGCGGATTACTGGAGGCTCTTCTGCCGATTCCTTCCGACGCCTTAGACGCAGTACTCCAAACGCTGACTGCCGGCAAGCTGCGTTACGTAGTCATCAACGGATCGCCGCTGCGTTACCGGCGGGGTTTGGTGCAAGACTTTAGCCTCGAATCAACTTATGACGCGGCGGACCTACCACGAGAAGAGGGATGATCTGTTGCCGAAAAACCTCCGACTCTACAACCCGTAGAGGGCGGCGGCGTTGTCGCGGATGACCTTTCGCTTCATCTCCGGAGATAGATGGGCCGAGTCCTTGTCGATAATCTCCCTGGAGAATGGCCAGGTGCTGTCGGGATGCGGGTAATCCGAGCCCCACATGATGTGACCCTCGCCGAAGAACTGGATCAGGTGCAATCCCACCAGGTCCGTTTGATAGGTCGCCCAAACTTGCCGTTTGAAGATCTCGCTCGGCATCGCTTTCAGCGGGATGTCGTCGGACTTCTTCCGCTCGAATTGTCTCTTGTAGCGGTAGTCCATCTCCTGGACGACGAAGGGAATCCAGCCGATGGCGGACTCGGCGAGGCAGAATTTCAACTTGGGGTGGCGCTCCAGCGTTCCGAAGTTGAACATGTTGACGAACGGATTGAAAAACGAAGTGGCGCCGTTGCTCAGTCCCATATCGAAGACCCCTTGGCGCTCGCCGGGTTTCATGGCGTCGATCGTGGCTCTGACCGTTCCTGACTGCGTGCTGCCGCCGACGTGGTACGACACGACGATGCCCGCCTCCTCGGCGGCGTCCCAGAAGACGTCCCAGGGCTTCAGGTTCATTTGCAGAGTGACATCGTTGACCAGGAAGTTCGCTTCGCGAAAACCCAACTTTGCCACCCGGATGACTTCGTCTCTAGCAGATTCGGCGTCGACGGAAGAGAGCATGGCAACGGGAAAGAAGCGCGTCGGCGCGGCCTTGCCGAACTCCAGCGCCCAGTCGTTGTACGCTTGCACGCAGGCATTCCTCAGCTCAGGCTCTCCCACCTGCATCGCGATGATCGGCGGGAACATGAGCGAGGCTTCGACGCCGTCGCGATCCATATCGGCAAGCCGTTTTGCCGGCGTCGTCGGGCGGTGCGCTTCGCCGACTCCGCCCCGGTCTAAAGCCAACCGGGTTCGATTGGTCCGGGCAAACCAGCGCTCGCCGCGGTAGTCCGCCCAGGTCTCGCCATCGCACACCCAGTATTCGCCCTTTTCGCCCCGGTCTTCGACATGCGGCGCGCGCTCGCGTAGAGACTTGGGCAAACGCTCCGTCCACAAGTCTCTGGGCAGATAGCCCAAGTCGATATGATCGTCGGCTGAAATCATCGTGGTTGTCAATTTCATTCTCCTTTCGGCGCCGAGTAACGGTAGAGTTAACTCGGGTAGCGCGATTTCACGCCATTTGCACGGCGCTGTCAAGCGGCGGGAACCCACCCGGCAGTTCAAAGTTCCAAGCCCGCCCTGAGCGTTGTCGAAGGGTTCAAGGTTCAAAGTCTAACCAAACATATTTGAAATTTCTATTTGAGTTCCGAATTTCGGAACCGGAAAAGAAATGACTCCCGCAAAGGCGCAAAGACGCCAAGTTCGGACAATTCAGAAAATATTCTTAACTTTGCGCCTTGGCGTCTTGGCGCTATAATTCTTCTTAAACTCGTCCGGTTTAACAATTCCCCGGTTAGTATCTCGGATTGCTGAGTCTCTATTTCCTCCTCCGACTAGAGTTGACAAATTAGCCTCATAGCGGATATTGGCGACAGAGAGTTTTGGAACAGGAGCCGGCATTGCTGTTTGCCTGCCGGCGTAATCTTTTCGCCGACCTGTTAATCCGATTGAGATAAGAACATGCTTGTCGATCCCATCACCGTAGAAATCATCCGCTGCGCGCTCAAGGCCGCCGCCAATGAGATGTCGGCGGTGCTCAAAAAGACCGCCTACAACATGATGATCTACGAGGTGCAGGACTATTGCGTTGCCATCGTCGATCACGAAGGGCGGACGCTGTCGCAGAACGAGGGCGCCCTGCCGATCTTTCTCGCCGATCTCGGCGTCGCCGTGCAGGACGGCATCGAAGTTTATGGCAAGGAAAACATCCATCCGGGCGACGTTTTCCTGGTCAACCATCCGGAAATCTGCGGCCAGCATCTCAACAACATGGCGGTCTACACGCCATTCTTTTGGGACGACAAGTTGCTTTGCTTCTTGGCCGTGCGTGCCCACTGGATCGACGTCGGCGGCGGCAGCACCGGTTTCGGGTCGAGCATGACGCGGGATGTTTACGAGGAAGGGCTGCAAATCCGCTCGGTGAAAATTTACAACCGAGGCAGGGCAAACACAGAAGTGCTGCGTCTGATCGAGGACAATATTCGCTTTCCGGAGTCGTCGCTCGGCGATCTGCGCGCGCAGATCGCTTGCTGCCGCACGGGCGAAGAACGGCTCGAACAGATCTGCCGCAAGTATGGCGGCGCGGTTTTTCTCGAAGCGGTCCAGACCATCTGGAATCAGACCGACAAGCTGGTGCGCGAGGCGGTGCGCGCGATCCCCGATGGTGTGTACGAAGCGTCGTCGTTTCTCGACGACGACGGCAGGGATTTTACCAAGACGATACCGATCAAAGTGAAAGTGGCAGTGCGGGGCGACGAGTTGACCATCGATTTTTCCGAAGTGGCCGATCAAGTTCCCGGCTTCATCAATTGCGGCTCCTCGGGCGGCATGGCCGCGGCTCGGGTCGCCTTCAAGGCGCTCACGTCGCCCCAGCGCGAAGTCAACGAAGGTTCTTTCCGCGCGCTCAAAGTGATTCTCCCTCCGGGCAAGCTGCTGAGCGCGCGCCGGCCCGCGCCCATCGGCGGGTGGAGTTTGTCCCTACCCACGGTGCTCGACACGATTTTTCGCGCGCTCGCGCCGGCGCTGCCGGAGCGCATCCCCGCGGCGCACAAGGGCGACATGGGCGGCTACGCGATCTTCGGCGCCAACACCAAAACCGGCCGGCGTTATGTCTGCCAAAATATTATCGGTGGAGGTTGGGGCGGGCGGCCGTTCGAAGACGGCGCGTCCTCCTCTGTGTCGATGTGCCAGGGCGACGTGAAGAACACGCCCATCGAACTTCAGGAGCTGTATTATCCGCTTTTCTACGAATGCCATGCGATCCGGCCGGACAGCGGCGGCTCGGGAAAGTTTCGCGGCGGCGCCGGCGTCGAAGTCAAAGTTAGGCCGCTGGAGGATTTTTATCTGAGCCGCAACACCGATCGGATCAAATGCCCGCCCTGGGGATTACTGGGCGGCAAGGAAGGGCAGACGAATCGGACAGTCATCCGGCGTAACGGGAAAGAAGAAGAGCTCCCTGGAAAATTCAGCCGGGTCCCGGTGCGTTCCGGTGAGACCGTCACGATTCTCACGGCCGGCGGCGGCGGCTACGGCGATCCCGCTGAGCGCGAGCCCGCTTCCGTGCAACGGGACGTCGCTTTGGGTTACGTTTCTAAGGAAGGCGCGAAGCGGGACTATTGCGCTGATTTTGACTGTACATAGGACCGCGTGTCCTGCCGGCCCTGGGACGCCCCCTCACCCTAACCCTCTCCCCCACGAAGACGTGGTGGAGAGGGAAAATTTGTTGTCGGCTTCGAGCCGACGATGACTGTAATCTCTCGGCTTACAGCCGAGCGTTGATTAATCTCTAATATCCTGCAGAAACGGGTCGGTCGACATTTCCAAGCCCAGGCCTTTTTGCCGCGCCAAATCGTATGCCTTGGCGGCCACGGCGGCGAACTGAAAACCGAGCAGGCCGAGGTTGTGAAAGATGGTAATCTGGTCGGGCGAGCTGCGCCGCTTTGATGGATCGTTCAACAGATCGGTCAGCGCGGGGTAGTTTACAAAGTCGAGGTTGCTCACCGGCCTTTTGGGAATGCGCGCTTGCTGCTCGGGTCGGCCGACGACCCAGGATGCCCAGCCATGGTGCCGCTCGGACTCCGCCATGCCGCCTTTGGCGCCGAAGGTTTCGGTGCCGACTTGCACGACGATGTCGCAACGTTTGACGATCTCCCAGCTGAACTCCTTGGAGCTACAGTTCGCCAAGTGCATGCCTTTCTCGATCCAGCCTGGATCGGTGACCACGAGCTTATTCGAATCGGTGCAAGTCGCTACGATGTCCGAGCCGCGAACGACAGGCTCCGGTCGATCGAATGGTTCCACGGGGATGCCCAGTTCTCGGCTCATCTCTTCGGCAAATGCGTCTCTATGACTTTTCGTCGGACTGTACACTTTGACTTTGGCAATGTTTCTCACCGCGCAAAAGGCCGGAAGATAGGCGCGCGCCATGCCGCCCGAACCGAGCATGCCGACGACGGAGGAGTCCTCGCGCGCCAGGTAGCGCAGTCCCAAGGCGGCGCCGGCGGCGACGCGCAGGTGGTGCAGGATGCCGTCGTTCATCATCGCCAGCGGCGCGCCGTTGCGCGTGCTAAAAAGCATGAGAAAGCCGCTGAAGGTGCCGGGCTCGACGCAGTGCAGCTCGTCCGTACCCTCTGGAGTCCAGGTGACGATGTCAGACTTCATGCGCGTGCAGAAGACGCCCCAGGGCTCGATGGCGCCCTCCATGCTGCCCCAGCGGTAGTATCCGTCGTCGCGCCCGCAGGGAACCCAGACATCGGTCCTGGGCCGCGACATCGCCGCGCCGCGCGCCAGCGCATGAAAGGCTTCGTCGAGCGCCTCGATGCAGTTCTTGGGCGTAAGAAGTTGCGCAATGTTTTGGTTGCTTAAATAAATCATGTGAGAGCCTCCAACGTCGGTTGCTTAAGAGCGGAATGATTTAGTGTCTCTTTCGGAGATCGTTGAAATCCCTCGCCCCTTCGATCCTTCGGCCAGGCTCAGGACCGGCTTAGCTCAGGGCATGCTTCATGCGAAGCATGTCATGCGATCTCCCCCTCGCCCATTCTAATAGGAGAGGGAAGAGGTGAGGGTCTGGCCCTGGGACGCCGCCTCACCCTGACCCTCTCCCCCACGAAGACGTGGTGGAGAGGGAATATTTGTTGTCGGCTTCGAGCCGACGATGACTGAAATCCCTCGGCTTATAGCCGAGAGCTGTTTAACGATAGAGCCCGTCGATATAGCCGCTGCGATCGAGCTCTTCGAGAATTCTCGTGTCGACAAAATCTTTCGGATCGGCTTTTTTTGCCGCCGGGATTTGCTCGGCAAGCTCGGCGAAAACGGCTTTGAATCCTTCGAGGGTTGGGTAGGGCTTTCTTTGTATGAAACCGCGCAGGATCTGATAGGCGTCGTCAAGCTCGCGTTCCTGTTGCAAGCGCATATATTTGCGAAAGGATTTCTTCGGCGTCTCCGCATTGACGTTGGCGAGGTGAATGCCTTCGACGAAGGATTTTATAACCCGCCGAGCGATGTCCGGCGCTTTCGCCAACTGTGCGCGGCTTGTTACCAAGCCCGTATGCTGAAACGGAATGTTCATTTCTTCCATGTTGGCCAAAACTCGCATGCCGGCCTCTTGGGCCTTCTTGTGATCCGGCGGCTCGACGATGGTCGCG
>JACPFE010000362.1 GCA_016183145.1 Deltaproteobacteria bacterium
CCGCGAAAATCCCCGCTCTACGTTCCCGCGCCTGACGCCTCCTGCTTCTTGTCCTCGATCGGGAGGATTTCGACGACGTCGATCACCCCCGTCACGTTCTTCAGCACGTGAGGGCCGATCGAACGGCACTTACATCCGAGAAGGTCCACCGTCGCTTTCGTCGTGAGAGCCTGACCGCCGTGGGCAAGAGCGGCAAGTCGGGCCGCGACGTTGGTTACCGGACCACTAGCCGAATAGACCCACCGCCCCCCGGACCGCCCGCGCAGGCGTGTAAGCCCCGTCAATGCCGGACCTGCGTTCAGGCCGATGTTCACAATGATCGGATCGTGGCGGCTACGCCGGCGGCGGTTGAGTCCGGCTGTACGAACCTGAATTCGCCGCGCCGCCGTGAGCGCGGCGTGTACGTTCTCCTTGATATCCGGCCCCTCGAAGAGCGCCAGAAGACCATCGCCTAGGACCTCGGTGACCTCGCCGCCGTCCGCGCGAATGATGTCCAGGTATTCGGAGAAGTACGTTTCTCTGACCTCGTTCACCTCGCGTGGAGGCAGGTCTTCGCAGAGCCGCGTGCAGCCTTCGATGTCAACGAAGAACACGGCGACCTCACGTATCTCCTTCGCCGGAAGTTCTCGGCGCCCGGAGTTCTTCAGGAGAGCCACGGCATTGCGCGGAACCAGATTCTCCCACCACGTGATCATGGACATCGAACCCCCGTCATCGGCCGCCGGTTGCCATAAGCGCCGGGGCCTTCTCTTCGACTGCGACCTTATCCATTTTGTTCCAGACGCCCATCCTTTATATGCAGCACTGTATCTGCCCTCTGAGCTAAAGCTTCAGCATGCGTCACGACCACGACCGTTCGTTCATTTGAGATCTGTTTCAGCAGCTCATAGATCATCTGACCGGCCTGTGAGTCCAAGTTGCCTGTGGGTTCATCTGCCAAGATGAGTGGCGGATTATTGGCTAACGCCCTTGCGATGGCCACGCGCTGCATCTCGCCGCCACTCAGCTCGTTTGGCCGATGCTTAAGCCGTTGCTCTAATCCAAGCCGTTCGAGCAAAGACTTTCCCCGCTGGACCCTGTCAGGCTTTGGCACTTCGTTAAATTCCATCGGAAGCATGACGTTCTCCAGAGCGGTGAGATTGGGAATCAGGTTGAAAGTCTGAAAGACAAAGCCCACAGTCTTTCGTCGAAAGCCAGTCAGCTCCCTTTCGGGAAGACCGTTCAAGGTCTTTCCTGCCACGATGACTTCTCCTCGGGTTGGCCGATCCATTGCGCCAATTATATGCAGCAGAGTGGATTTGCCGCTCCCGCTGGGGCCGACAATGGCGACCATGCCTGTCGTTGGAATCTTCTGATTGATTCCGTCCACGGCCCTTACCGTCTCGCCACCTTTGTTGTAGTGCTTCGCTACGTCTTTAAGTTCAATTAACGTCTTTTTCTCACTCATGCTTCATTGCCTCCAACGGAGAGAGTTTGATTACCTGCCACAGGCCATAGGCGCTTCCGATAACTGATGCGAGAAATGCAATCAAAACCAGACCACCCAATCCTGATGCGGAAATCTGATTGCTGACGCTCAGGCTTTGCACAAGCGGCTTGTAGTGGCTGGGAAGAAAGGGGGTGATGCCGATGGCAAAAACGGATCCTGAAATCATCTCGCCAAGGATCCTGAATAAGATGAGTGCCTTCAACGTACCTATCTCCTTTGAGCGCTCTCGAACCTGCATGAGTGTCACGAAGAAGATGACGATTGTCATCAAGACCACTGCCAGAGCTGCTCCCCCCACAGCCAGGCGTGTCACGGTCCGGCTAGTGGTCGCCGTAAAAACAGCAGCTCCCTTTGGCGCCAGGATGTCGGCCACATCGCCAACCACCTCCTGAAGCTTCTTTGTCACAGATGCGACGTTGTCCACAGAGTCCACTCGGACAAACACCCAGGAAATCCCCTGGTTCACGCCATAGATGTCGCGGAAGGTGTCCATCGGTATAAATAGCTGGAGGTCGCCAAAAGTATACCCGCTTGCGTACATTCCAATGATGTTAAGCGTGCGCGTCGGTCGGTTCATGGGAAAGATCACAGGATGCGAGCGCGTGGGATCTATGACGAGCGTTGCACGGCCGTTTTCGATATCGTGCGAGGTTATACCGGCCCACTTCGCGTACCCCTGCCCGATGATTCCAACGGGCTTTCCCCGGTCTTCTTCCGTAAAATCGCGGCCGGCTACGATCCGCGGGTTCCCGGCCTCGCCGTGAGACTCAAGGCGCTTCTCGGCGCTTGGCTCCAGGCCGACATGCATGACAAAGTTTGGCTCCGTGATCGGCGCCATCGCGAGAAGATAAGGCTCCACATGCACGACATGCTCAATCTGCCTTACCTTGGCTGGGACATCCGGAGGCAAGATGCGGTCTTGTCCCACCATGTTGATATGCCCCATGGACCCTCTGGCGCGAAGCTGGAGCAACGTATTCACGTCGCGCTTCAGAACTTCGGTCTGGCCTTGAATCGCGTCACCGATCGCTTGCATGATGAGAAGCAGAAAAAAAGGTACTGCGATCAAAACGACCACAACGACCAGTCGCACCTTGCTGCGGATGAGATTGCGTAATCCCAAAAGAATCATTCCCATAGCAACTCCTTAATTGCTCTTCATAGCTTGGACCGGACTCAGACGAACCCCTTTGATGATGGGGTAAAGGCTGCCAATCGCGGCAAAGGCGAAACCCCCGAGGATGATCAAAACAAATGTGTTTCGGTCCAACGTCGCCGCCAGGCCCAGATTCCGCTGAAGAATCTCTAACGATAAGGCGGCCACGAGCACAGCTCCTACTCCGGCTATCAGGATCAGGGCGGCGACCTCAGCCAGGAACTGTTTGGTGATCTCGAGATTCGACGCGCCAATTGCTTTTAGCGTGCCAATCTCTCGAATCCGTTCCCTGGTTGTGAGCACCATGACGAAGACGACTAAGACGCCCCCGATGATGAAGAGGAGAACGGATCCGTAGAGAGTCGCAGCCGTCATGGTGCCCAGCGTTGTCTTGGCTGTAGAGACTTGCTCGGCTGCGGTTACGACGTCGACTCCCGGAATCTTTTTGAGATGCGCCGCGACAGCTTCGACATTGGCAACCGAGTCCACGGTGACCCGGATCTTCGAGAGCTTGTCGCCGGGCTTGAAGATACGCCGAAAAGTCTCCAATGGAATGAAGACGTGGTTGTCCCCAAAATCGTTTCCCGTCGCGTAAACGCCATCGACCCGTAAAGGCTCTCCATTCAGCGTGATTTTTTTCCCATGGAGAGCGGATGCATCGATCTCTCCGTTAATCCCGACCCGCTCCTTCGCGTATAGCCTGCCAACAACAGCGACATTTTCCTTCACGTCCTTCTCGTCCAGTCCCCGCCCGGCGATGAGCTTGGCGTTTTCATAATCGACCTCTCCGATCGCGCGCATCGGCGCGCCCGGTCTAAGACCAATCACCATCGCGTAGGCGTTAGGCCTCGTGGCATCGATTCGAGGGGTATGCACATACTCCTCGATCTTAGTAATGTGCTTCGCGTTGGGGATCCGCTTGATCATTTCCAGAGTTGTGACCGAGAACTCGTCCGCGCCGACCGGTCTGTCTCCTCCAAACCCTCCGGTTCCGAAGGCCCCGGCTTCCCGAAGCTCGATGAGCGTGCGCAGGCGAGCCTGAAGGTTTTCCAACTGCTCTTGAGTTTGGAACGTAGCCTGAACCATCACCGCAAAGAGACCTATGACGACAGATAACAAAAGCAAGACGACTGTCGTCCTCACCTTGTTTCTGAAAGGATTTCTAAGCCCTCGTTGAATTGCGCTCATAACTTGCTAACGTCTCCCGCCCGGCCACGTAAGCAGCGGCATGTTTACGACCACTCCGGGCCGCTCGATTGTGATCCCGCCTGCTTTCTCTGCTGTCTTTACGTCGGCAGCGGACCTGAGTTCCCGCGCTGCGTTTTCGTTCTTCCACGTGACGATGAGAACCGATCGTAACGGTCTGTATCCATCCATACCGGGAGGGTTGTCGAAGACATCCGGCTGGAATCCGAATGGACCATCGCCCTTAACGCCATTTTTAAAGACGTAGACATCCGCCAACATCTCCCTTGGAGCCTGCGCAAGCGAAGGCACCACCAAGACCGGAGACCTCATCATCTCGGTCAAAAGCTCGGCGACTTTTGGGTCGGAGGCTTCAGTATGGATGAATTTAATCTCCTTTCCCTCTGTATAGCCTTTGACCGGAGGAACGCCCGCCGGATTCAGATAGTAGCCAATTGCGACGCC
>JACPFE010000341.1 GCA_016183145.1 Deltaproteobacteria bacterium
GTTCAACTTGTAACCGCTTCGCTGACTTCCCCGGCCCAGGCCAGCGCCGTTCTTACCGCCAGCGGCTACGTCGTGGCGCGGCGCAAGGCTGCGGTGGCGTCCAAGGGGACCGGGACGCTTGTCTATCTGGGCGTCGAAGAAGGAGACCGAGTGAAGAAGGGACAGGAGATCGCGCGTTTGGAGGATGCCGATGTCCTGGCGGCGTTGCAGCGCGCGAAGGAGAACCTCCGGGTCGAGGAGGCGGATTTGAAAGACGCCAAGCAATCTCTGGAACGCCAGCGAACCTTGGTCAAGGGAGGGTTTGTCGCCCAGGCGGAGTTCGACACAGCGGAGGCGCGTTACAATCGAGTCGTCGCCTCCATCGACGCCGCCAAATCCGCCGTCAAAGAAGCCGAGGTGGCGGTCGACAACACGCGCATCGTCGCGCCGTTCGACGGCACGGTGCTCAAGAAGAACGCCGACGTGGGCGAGATCGTTGCGCCCCTGGCCGGTGCCGCCAGCTCCCGAGCCGCGGTGGTGACGATTGCGGACATGAACTCGCTGGAGGTGGAGGCGGATGTTTCGGAGGCGAACATCACGCGCGTTGCTTCCGGGCAAAGCTGCGAGATCCGGCTCGACGCCTATCCCGAACTGAGCTACCGCGGCGCCGTCAGCAAGATCGTTCCCACGGCGGATCGCGCCAAGGCCACGGTGCTGGTGAAAATCAAATTCAGAAAGTATGACCACCGAGTACTGCCGGAGATGGGAGCGAAGATTGTTTTTCTCGCGAAGGATTCCGGCGATGACGCGGAGGCGGCCAAGTCCTTGTTGACCGTGCCCGCTGCGGCGGTGGCGGAAAGAAACGGCCGGCAGGTCGTCTATCAAGTGAAGGGCGATCAAGCGGTGGAGGTCCCGGTCACTGTGGGTCAGCGTATCGGCACGCTCATCGAGATCAAGAATGGCGTAAAAGAAGGCGATAAAGTCATTGGAAAGGTTGATGAAAAGCTTTATGCGGGTGTAAAGGTCGCGGTCAAAAACCCCTGAGCCGATTTCATGGAACGCCCGCTGATCGAAATTCATGACGTTTCCAAATCCTATCGGCGCGATAGCTTGGAGATTCCGGTGCTCAGCAACATCACGCTCAGCATTCAGGAAGGAGATTTCATCGCCTTCATGGGGCCGTCCGGCTCCGGCAAGACGACGCTTTTAAATCTCATCGCCGGCATCGATAAGCCGACCGAAGGGAGAATTTTCGTCGCCGGCACGGATATCACCGAGTTGAGCGAGACCGAACTGGCGGTGTGGCGCTCGCGTAACGTCGGTTTCATTTTTCAATTCTATAATCTGATCCCGGTTCTGACCGCCATCGAAAACGTCGAGCTGCCGTTGATCCTGACGCCGCTCAGCAAGGCGGAGCGGCGCGCGCATGCGGAAACCGCGTTGGGCGTGGTCGGACTCGCCGACCGCATGCATCACTACCCGCGCCAGCTTTCCGGCGGCCAGGAGCAGCGCGTCGCCATCGCCCGGGCCATCGCCACCGATCCGGCGATACTGGTGGCCGACGAACCGACCGGCGATCTCGACAAGGTCTCGGCGGAGGAAGTTCTCAACTTGATCGAGCGGCTGAACCGAGAGCTCGGCAAGACCATTTTGATGGTCACTCATGATCCGCGCGCCGCCGAGCGGGCCAGATTGATTCGCCACTTGGACAAGGGCGAGCTGGCGTGACGGGACGCGGAGGAAATCAGTCTTCACCACGAAGTGGGCCATGATCTTACGCTCGCCCGCCGAGAATGAAAATAGAGGGCTTTCCTTCCACAGGGTGCCCTCCTCGACTCGTCATTCCCGCGCACGCGGGAATCCAGGTTTGTTGCGCCGAATTAGCCTGGATACCCGCTTTCGCGGGTATGACGGAACCCAGGCGGGCCTCTTGGTTCTCATCCCCAAACTTCGTGGTGAGAAATTCATTGTGCAAGCGACGACAATTCCCAGCTAGGGTCATATGGAGTTGCTGAATCTCCTGCTGCGCAACGTCCTGCGCCACAAGCTGCGCAGTTTGCTCACGGTCTTGGGCGTGGGTGTGGCGGTGCTGGCATTTGCGCTGCTGCGCACGGTGGTGACCGCGTGGTATGCGGGCGTGGAGGCCTCCGCGGCAAACCGCCTGATCACGCGCCACGCCGTATCCTTCGTCTTCCCTTTGCCGCTGGCTTACCGAGACCGCATCGCGAAAACCCCCGGCGTCGACAAAGTCACCTTCGCCATCTGGTTTTCCGGCGTCTATATCGACAAGAACCAATTTTTCGCCCGCCTCGCGGTGGACTCGGAAACATTTTTTGACGTCTATTCCGAGTTCTTGATCGAGCGGGATCAATTCGAAGCCTTCAAACGTGAGCGCAACGCCACGATCATCGGCATCGACATCGCCAAACGGTACAATCTTAAGCTCGGCGACATCATGAGCGTCGAAGGCGATGTCTTTCCCGGAAAATGGGAATTCGTCGTGCGCGGGATCTACCAGCCTCGGGACCAGAGCACGGATCCCGCGACCATGATGTTTCATTATAAGTACGTTGACGAACGGGTGCGCCAGGAAATGCCGCACCGCGCCGGCGACGTCGGCTGGTACATCGTGCGCATCCACGATCCGAATAATTCCGCGGCGATCTCTGAAGCCATCGACCGGTTGTTCGCCAACTCGCGGGCGGAAACCAAAACCGAGACCGAGCGGGCCTTTCAACAAAGTTTTCTTTCCGCCGCCAGCGCCGTGATCACTGCCATGGACATCATGTCGTTTTTGATCATCGGCATTATTCTCCTGGTCGTCGCCAACACCATGGTCATGTCGGCGCGCGAGCGGACGCACGAATACGCGGTGCTCAAGGCCCTGGGCTTTTCCGGTTCGCAAGTGCTTTTCCTCGTCGCTGGCGAGTCCCTGATTCTCTCTATCTTGGGCAGCGCCCTCGGTTTGAGCGTGACGCTGCCCGCGGTTGACGGTTTTCAGGCTGCGCTTCCCAAGGGATGGTTTCCGGTGTTTTATTTGAAGCCGGAGACGATTGTATTCGGCTGTGCCGCGGGGTTGCTCGTGGGCTTGGTCGCGGCCGTGGTTCCGACCCGGCGAATCCTCACCACGCGCATCGTCGATGGCCTGAGGCATGTGGGCTGAGTGAGCGATGCAAATCCCAATTAAGTATGTCCTGCGCAGCTCGTCGTCGCGCCGGCTGACCACGATCATAACGATGCTCGGCATCGCCCTGGTAGTTTTTGTTTTTACCGCCGTATTGATGATGGCCAACGGCATTCAAAAGACTCTGCGTTCCACCGGCTCGGACGACAACGTGATGGTGGCGCGCAAGGCGGCGGCGAGCGAGATCATGAGCATCATCGACCGGGAGGCCGCGGGCATCGTCACCAACATGCCGCAGGTGGCGCGGGCCGCGGACGGACGGCCTCTGAGCTCGAAAGAAGTCGTCGTCATCATCAATCTCGCCAAGCTCCGCGCCGACGGTATCAGCAACGTTACGGTACGGGGCGTTGAGGAAGCGGCATTTCAATTGAGGCCCCAGGTCCGCATCGTCGAAGGACGGATGTTCAAGTGGGGCGCGCGGGAGATCATCGCCGGGGCGGGCATCACCAAACGCTTCGCCGGCGCGCAGATCGGCGAGCGCATCAAGTTCGGCGGCGATCTATGGAACGTCGTCGGCATTTTCGATACCGACGGCACCGGCTTCGATTCGGAGATCTGGGGCGATTTAAATCAAGTGGCGGACGCGTTCAAGCGTCAGTCGGTCTCCACGGTTACGTTTCGGATAAAGAACCCCGACGACTTAAACGATTTGGTCAACGCCTACGAGGCCGACAATCGGTTGCAGTATTTCATCCCCAAGCGGGAAAAGAAATTCTTCGAAGAGCAGTCCGAGATGATGGCGAAGTTTATCCGGATTCTCGGCCTCTTTGTCACCGTGATCTTCAGCACCGGGGCGACCATCGGCGCCATGATCACGATGTACGGCGCGGTGGCCAACCGGACCGTGGAGATCGGCACCATGAGAGCGCTGGGCTTTTACCGGCGCAGCATTCTGTTGGCCTTCCTCGCCGAGGCGTTGGTGCTGTCGTTCGTCGGCGGCGCGTTGGGGTTGGGACTTGCGTCTTTGCTTCAGTTCTTCACGATTTCGACGCTCAACTTCGGCTCTTTTTCCGAGCTGGCCTTCTCCTTCGCCCTATCACCGTCGATCATCGCCACGTCGCTGGG
>JACPFE010000001.1 GCA_016183145.1 Deltaproteobacteria bacterium
GCTTAGCGTCCCTTCGACTTTGCTCAGGGCATGCTTGGAGCCTTGGCGGGATAAATTGTCCTGGAGTCCTTCTGTTTAACATTTCCAAGGTAAGTATCTAACCGGAGGTTTGCCGTGCAACTCATCCACACGATCTACGAACCCGAGGGCGCCAGGCCGCACCCGGCACTCCTTACGCTCCACGGCCGCGGCGCCAACGCGTTCGATCTTCTCAGTCTGGCGCCGCATCTCTGCGGCGGAAAGTTTTTGATGATCTGTCCCCAGGGCCCGTTGGAAACGCCGATCGGTCCGGACGCCGTCGGTTACGCCTGGTATCCTATGAGCATGGGCGGCCCGCTGGACGTGGCGGCGATCCTGTCGTCGCAAAAACTGTTGCTGGCGTTTCTCGATGAGTGCGTTAAGCGTTATCCCATCGACGCAAAAAAACTGGCGGTCCTTGGATTCAGCCAGGGCGGTCTGTTGGCCTATAGTCTCGCCCTGGTCTATCCCGAGCGTTTCGCCGCGCTGGCAGCCCTGAGCAGTTGGCTGCCCAAAGAGCTGGTGCAAGAGCTTTCCGTCGGCGAAGGGGTGCGATCATTACCCACACTGGTGCAGCATGGGACTCAAGCTCCGATGATCGAAGTGGATCGCGCGCGGGATTCGGTGGAGCGATTGCGGGATTTAAAGGTGCCGCTTACTTATCGGGAATACGATATGGGACACGAAATCAGGCCGAGAAGTCTCACCGACCTCTCGGCCTGGTTGGAAAAAAACGTAGGGGCGACCGGCCGGTCGCCCCTCCAAGAATGACGGCTGTGTGCGGCTCGATCTAACGCAAGGCCTGATCGCTCACCGCAGAGACAGATTTCGCTAAAACCGGTATGACCCGCGCGGTCGGAGACCTGGTTACTGGTTCCGGGCCCGTCGTCTGCCCGGGCCTCCGCCTTTATTGGTTTCAATCCGGCTCGAGAGCATTTCCGGCGGTGAGAGGTATGACGATGTCATTCGGGCAGAGGACAGACAGGATACCGAGTGGTGGCAGTAACGGAAAAGGGCAAGCTAAGCTTAGGTCTTTCCCGAAAAGTGAATAGAACCGATCGGCTACCCGATTATCTGCAGCGCGGTGGCCGCATAAATCTTCGCTGCATCACGAACCTCTTCTAGCGCGACCGCTTCTTGATCCGTGTGCGCGAAGCGCAGATCGCCAGGACCGAACATGATCGTCTCGATGCCGTTGCGATTGAGAAAGCCGGCGTCCAAAGCGGCGGGCGAATAGAAGAATTCGGCATCTCTGTTGGTCAGCTCGCGGCTGGCGGCGGCAGCCGTCACCGCCAACGCGGAGCCTTTTGCAACCTCCGACGGATACATGACAGCGCCACGGGTCGCCTCTACAGTAAACCCGGCTACTTCTTTGAGAGCATCTTGGATATCACGAAAGGCCGCATCGGGGTCTTCGCCGGGCAACAGCCTTCGATCCAGCACCACATGACAAAAATCCGGAATCGTATGGCTTATGTCCGGTCCGCTTCTCACTTGTGTGACCGTAAGGGTCGCGTTACCGAGACCATGACGGCCGGTCCCGAGCGGCACTCGATCCAAACGTTCCATCACGCGGCGAAAACCATCCACCGCATTGACCCCTTTCCAGGGCATGCTGCTGTGAGCGGATTTGCCGCGCACGGCGATCTCGATGTCGATCCTGCCTTTGTTGCCGAGGCAGATCTGGTTGCTGGTCCCCAGGCCAATGATCGCTGAGCGCGCGCTGATCTCGTCGTTTTCCAACATAAATTTTGCGGCATCATGCCGGCCGGTTTCTCCTGCCAAACTCACCGCCAAAATCAACGGCGCCCGCAAGGCTAACTGCGCGCGCGCGACAATCCCGGCGGCGTAAATCATCGCGGCTAACGCGCCCTTTTGCTCGCACGCGCCTCGACCCAGCGCGCACTGACCCGCGACCCCGAATGCCCTACCGTCCACCCGTGCGCCGGAGAACGGTTCTTTCATCGATGCTGCCGGAAATGTCATGGCGTAACCCATGAGCAGAAATCCACCGGTACTGGCGTCACCGAGCCGCCAGATTAAATTGCCCATGGCATCGATCGCGCCGGAGCTTCCCGTCAACTCCGCCAAACGCGGCGCGACGAGCTCGACGATAAATTTTTTGACCTGAGGATCCGACTCAAGCCGGTCGGTTTGGGGCGAAGGATAACGCAGTAGCTCCAAAAGCAGCTGATCGATCTCTTTCTCACGCGCGCATCGATCAACGATAGTGAAAGCCTCTCGGGGAGTCATGATCGCCAGCCATCACCAAGCTTGCTCCAGCACTTCAAGGACCTGCTCCGCGGCGCGAACGGGCTTGGGATTGGTGTGAATGCTGTAATCACCCAAGGCGTCGATAGCGAGCTGTTTTAGACCATCGCGCGGAACACCCAAGTCGCGCAGCTTAAGCGGCAGCCCCATGCGCCGATTCATGCCGAAAACATGTTCAGGAACCGCTGCGGCCCGATCATTTTCATTGGCGGCTTTAATGCCGATCTCTTGCGCCATCCGCGCATGCGCTTGAATCGTCGCGTCGAGATTCCAGCGCATTGCGTACGGGAGCATTAGCGCATGGATCTCAGCGTGCGGCGCTTTGTAGCGGCCGCCGATCACGTGGACGATCGCGTGATGAATGCCGGTCCATGCGCTATAGACCCCCATGCCGGAGAGACACGCCGCCACTTGAACGCAGCTTAGGGCTTCGAGATCATGTGAATTTTCCACCGCTCGCGGCAAGTAGCGCGCAATCAGCCCGATAGCCCTAAGACAGTAGGCTTCGGTGAGCGGCTGCGTTTCGGTGGAGTAGACTGCTTCGACGCAGTGCGCCAGCGCATTCATGCCGGAGGCCGCGAGCAATCTTGCCGGCGCTGTTGCCGCCGCCTCGGAGTCGAGGAGAACCGTGCGCGGAGCGAGCTTGGGATCGGCGACGATATACTTCTTTCCGCCTTCGCTGATTCCCGCGGAATAGCTGTACTCCCCGCCCGAGAAAGTCGTCGGGATCGCGATATGCGGCATTTTCGGCGCGGGCATTGGCGGAACTTCTTTCTTGTTCGGCGGGGTGAACCGAACGCCGAAGCGCGGCAACGAGCCGCCTTCAGCGAGCAAAGCCGCAACGCCCTTTGCGGTATCGATGGCGCTTCCGCCGCCCGCGCTCACCAGCACGTCAATTTCTGCGTCACGGGCGCTCTTGACCGCTTGCGCAATCGAGTCCGTCGGCGAATGCGGCTTAACCGCGTCGAAAACCGCCACGCACTTCGCTCCGAGCCCCGCCTTGATGCGGTCCAGCAAGAACGTTTTGGCAACCGACGGCGAGATCACAACCAATGCGCGTGTTCCGCCAACCCTCTCGACTTCTCCGGCCAGTTTGGCGATCGACCCGCGGCCCGAAACGATGCGCTCAACTCTCGGATTGTCAAAAACAAATGTGCAATCCGCCATCTTGCCTTACTCTCCGTCGTAGGTCGCGATCGAGAGCCCAAATCTCCCCGGCTCGGACAGTCCTCAAATCGATCTGCACGAACTTCAACTCACTTTAAAATCTCCTTCAGTTGGGTAACCAGAGAGGGCTCGAGACGGAGAAGCTCTTTGATGTTTCGCTCCAGCTCCTCGCCCGAGCCCGGATTGATTTCCAGATTGGCCTTCGCGGCCTCGCTGAGAAGTTCCGGGTCCCTGACCGCCTGCATAAACGCTTTGCGCAGGATCTCCACACGCTCTTTGGGCGTGCCGGGAGGCAGGACATAGGGACGCACCGCAGCGCCGTGAGCTTGCTCCACCGCTTGAATGAGTTTTCGCGCCTCGGCTGTCTTAGCCAGATTTATGGCCAAAGGCACCTTCGGAAGGTCCGGGTGGGGTTTCGCACTAACCTGAACCACAATGATCACATCCCCCGTCTCAAGTTCCTTTCTCCAGGTTGACCTATAGGATTGCCACGAATTACTTAGGCCGCTAACCTCGCCACTGTTGAATGCCAAGCGAATTGGGGCGGTCCCCTTGTATCCGGATACAACTTGGATCGGCAGGCCAAGAGCCCCCTCGACGACCTTGGAAATATCATAGGTTCCATCACCGGAGGTTATGGCGCCAAATTTGATCACGGTCTTGGATGCCAGCCATTGATCTATGCTGGAAATGCCTGTCGTCTTGGCCACGCCTAACACAAAATTGTCCTGAGCAGGCACCCCGATGTATTCAAACTTGAGCGCATCGAATTCAATGCCGGGCTTGCCGAGGAGTTGTTGCAGGAATTGTCCGCCGACGAAATGGCCGATCGTAAGACCGTCGGGCTTGACTACTTTGAAGAGATGGTTCGCCGAGACCAGCCCCCCCGCCCCGGGCATGTTGTCGACGATGATGGTAGGGTTGCCGGGAATATACTTCCCGAAATGGCGAGCGATAAGCCGAGTGTAGGTATCGTACCCACCTCCTGGTGAAGTCCCAACAATAATTCGGATCGCTTTCCCTTCGTAAAAAGGCGCAGCGCTATAGGCGAGCTGCCCGCTCGCCGCTAGCATAACCGTAAAAAAAACCAAAGCCGTCACCGGCAACTTCATTGGAAAAACTCTTAATAAGCTAGTAGGCATTTTCGTTTGCTCCTTTCACAAAGTTTTTCATGTTCCCTCGCTCCGTCGATCTCTTCTACAGCCAGCTACGTTAAACGCCTCCTTACCCCACTCAGTGGCAAATGTCCATCCTGTCCTGGTACTCGCGCTGGAGTTGGCATAAGAGCAGATCATACCGCCCAAACTTCTTAATGCGGTTGCGATTCAATTGAACGGATGCTTCTAACCAATCTCACGGCAGATTGCGTTCTAAAGGATACAAGTCACCTTAAGGATAAACGTAAAGCTCAGCCGGCGCTATAGCGATCGGTTGGAAATGAAATCAGGCCGAGAAGTCTCACCGACCTCTCGGCCTGGTTGGAAAAAAACGTAGGGGGCGACCGGCCGGTCGCCCCTCCAAGAATGACGGCTGCGTACGGCGCGACTTAACGCAAAGCCTGGTAGCTCACCGCGGAGCCCAGGCGCCCTTGCGCCATCGCTTCCAGGCGGGCGATGCGCTCTTCCATCGGCGGATGGGTGCTGAACAGATTGGCGATCCCGCCGGCGCTCAGCGGATTGACGATGAACATATGCGCCGTCGCGTTGGCGGTGGCGTCGCTTACCTGGAGCGGAATATTCTGCGCCCCCATGTGGAGCTTGCGCAGCGCGCTCGCCAAGGCGAGCGGGTCGCCGCAGATTTTCGCCCCGCCGGCATCGGCGCCGTATTCGCGCGAGCGCGATACCGCCATCTGAATCAGCATCGCCGCCAGCGGCGCGACGATCATCATGAAGATCAAACCAAAAATATTCCCGCCGCCGCCCTCTTCGTCGCGGTCGCGCCCGCCGCCGAACATCGCCGCCCACTGCGCCATATGCGCCAGGTAACTGATGGCGCCGGCCAAAGTGGCCGCGATGGTGCCGATCAGAATGTCCCGATTCATGACATGGGCAAGCTCGTGGCCGAGCACACCGGCCAATTCCCGCTTGTTAAGAATACGCCGAATGCCGTGGGTAACCGCCACGGCGGCGTGCTGCGGGTTGCGTCCGGTGGCAAAAGCGTTGGTGGTCTCTTCCGGTATCACGTAGACTTTGGGCATCGGCAAACCCGCCCGGGTCGCTAACTCCTGCACCAAGCCGTGTAGCTCCGGGTCGTCGTTGGGCGAGACTTCCTGGGCCCCGTACATTTTGAGAACGATCTTGTCGCTGAACCAGTAGCTGAAGAAGTTCATGCCGCCGGCGAGAATCAGCGCCATCACCGCGCCCTGCCGCCCGCCGAACATGTCGCCCAGCCAGACCAGCAGCGCCGTCAAGAGTGCGAGGAGAATCGTGGTTCTAAAACCGTTCATATCCATGTCCTCCGTTTGATATATCTTCTCAAATGCCTTACGTAAGTCAATATCGATTCGGATGGCGCAAATTTGCGCACGCTCTTCACGAAATGCAAGGGCCAAGGTAGAGAGCCGAAAACACAAGGCGGCAAATCCGCAACCAAAGGAACCAAAGGGGGACTGTCCCCTTTCCGGAAGGGGGACTGTCCCCCTTCTTAGGCAACCCCAGTAAGGCAATGGAGTAAAAATGCGCGTCGGCGCGATCTTTCCGCAAACGGAAATCGGTTCGGACCCCGCGGTGATACGGGATTACGCCCAGGCCGCCGAAGCTCTGGGATATACTCATATTTTGGCCTACGACCATGTCTTGGGTGCCAACCCGGCGAGCCGCCCAGGGTGGCGCCCGCCGTTCACGCATTTAGACATGGTTCACGAGCCTTTTGTTCTGTTCAGTTTTCTGGCCGGCCTTACGCGCAAGATCGAGTTAGTCCCAGGCGTGATTATTCTGCCGCAAAGGCAAACGGCCCTGGTCGCCAAGCAAGCGGCGGCGCTGGACGTGCTGAGCGGCGGGCGCACGCGCCTGGGCGTCGGCATCGGCTGGAACCCCGTGGAGTATGAAGCGCTGGGCGAAGATTTCAAAAACCGCGGGCGGCGCTCCGAAGAGCAGATCGAAGTCATGCGTAAGCTCTGGACGCAGGAGCTGGTGACCTTTGAGGGCAAGTGGCACAAAATCACCGACGCCGGATTGAATCCGTTGCCGATTCAACGGCCGATTCCCCTTTGGTTCGGCGGCGGCGCCGACGCCGTGCTCCAACGCGTCGGCCGGCTCGGCGACGGCTGGTTTCCGCTGATAGGAGCCAACGAGAAGTGTAGGGCCATGATCGATGCGATCCACGCCCACGCGCGCGCGGCGGGCCGCGACCCCAAAACCATCGGCATCGAAGGGAGGGTCGCGCTCGGCCAAGGTTCGCCTGAGACCTGGATCAATGAGATTCAAGCGTGGAAGAATCTCGGCGCGACACACTTGACGTTTAACACGATGAAAGCGGGACTCGCCAATCCGTCCGCGCATATCGAAGCGATCCGGCGCTTCAAAGAAGCGACCGCCGAACGGTGGTCGTCACCTCAGAGAGAACCCCTGGACCTGCGAACCTGAGTTCTCCGCCTGTCAGCGGTGCGTATCGAAGCCTGGAGACCATATTCCAACCCCGCACGACCTCTGTGTGTAGTTACGCAACTTAGGCAAGTCAGGCGCCGGCTCTTAGATTCAGCCTCTGGGATTTCTGCCCGTTCTTACTCGACCCGGTTGTAAGATTGTAAATTTACCTATCAAACTTTGGCCTCGTTGCTGCACCACCTGCACGACAGTCTCCGCGAGGTTGCGTCGCGCACGCGCCGGAAACCGAATGAAGATTACCCCACCTGTTCTTCGCATCCCTGCATACACCAACTGACCGAAGTCCTTATCCTCGGTAATCAAAATCCGCTCGTCCCTAACCGCCTTTTCTCTAACGTCGTCATCTTCTGCACGCGGCGACTCCTCAACAATTGCGGTGACGTCGTGCTTCGCGGAGCGAAGCGCGCGCACCACTGAGAAATCGCAACTTTCATCGGCCAGAAAGCGCATCGACTATCGTCTCGCGCGCTTTTTCGGTGGGGCGACGATAATGGTTTCCTCGTGCGCCAACGTGTCGGCGGCATAACCGATGGACGCTTGAATATCCTCAATCTTGAGACGAGGATAGGCATCGAGCAAATCCTCTTCCGAGGCACCCTCGCTGAGCTTCCGAAGAATCAACTCAACAGGTATGCGTGTTCCTCTGATGACAGGCTTACCCATCATCACCTTTGGATTTATTTCAATACGATCAGTAATAGTCATCGCACCTCCCAAAACTGTTTGCGGTCACCTCGGCACAGCCAACAGCATCGCGTCCAGCCGCCGCTTTTCTTCGCTCGTCTTAGGATACAATGCCGACAGGGCGTTCGCCAATAGGAGAAAACCCGACCCGTGATCGTGACCGTCTGAAAATTACGCAACTTAGGCAAGTCAGGCACCAGGTTTTGGCACCAGGTCTTCACTGTTTTCTCAATGTTTTGTTTTCTTTAAACCCACTGATCTGGCTCATAGGTGATTCGGTCGAGTGCTGCCAAGGTAATCTCCTCGCCCAATCTCATGTTGTCAGAAAGGTCCGTAATGAATTCGACTTCACCAGGAAGCTCAGGAAACGATTCGATTGTTCCGGCTGGGACAAGGATGGACAGGTGGCCGAATCCTCCCTCGCCCCAGTGCACAACCTGGTTCGGCCTAAACCAGACCCGCCAGCCCAGTTCCAGGCAAGTCCGGGCGACGCTTCGAAGAAAGCCCAAGTAGGTCTCGACGAATAGTTTTTCCTGGCGGTTCAGAACCCCGCACGTGTCTTTCCAGTCCTGTTCTAAACGACGAATGGTCTGATCAATTCCAGTGGGCCTCATGTCCGGCCTTTCCTCTGAGGCATCGCCTCGCTACGCGTGTGCGCTACTCCTATTCTGCAACCTTATTCGGCGAGAACAAGAGCTAACGCAGGTCCGACCCGCCTCTTCCGCCTCTTCACTGGACATACATTACTACGCCCGGGAAGTCGTCCGCTAATAGACGTTTTGGTAGACTCGGAACGAACAGGTCCGAGCCGATGGAACAAGCTCTCAAGCAAGCAGGTTCTTCGGACGGAATCAAACTGAGGCCGGAGAGTTAAGAAAGAAATTCGGGCAGCGCTCACTCCCAAGCCACGACCGCAACCGTCTTGGAGTTACGCAACTTAGGCAAGTCAGGCACCGGCTCTTGAAGATTCTGCCAGCAATGATGGCAGAATTTGCTGGCTCCTAAATTCTGTCAGCGGCGATGGCAGAATTTCGAACTCGGTGATGAAGCGCTCCGGGTCGGGATGAAACAGCAGCCGGCCGCCCGCTTTAGGCGGTCGCCGTCGAAGAGGTTCAGATTTTCGAGCAATCCCGCGGCGGACTCGCGCAGCACGCTCGCATCGACACGGCGACTTTCCTTCGCCAACATGTGGAAACCGGCGATCGCCGCCTTGGATAGATCACGGGTCGTCACCCGCGGCACCGGCACTCCGAAGCGTGCATGCCCTTCGCCGCGCAAGGCGCGTGAAGCGGGAGTAGGAACTGACGGTTGCGTACTTGCGCAATTGCGCAACTACGAAAGTATGATCGATCGGCGGGACACGTTGAGCTTTTGAGAATTCTCAAAACGCACAAGCGAGACAGGAAAACTCTCTCCAGCGCGGCGGCGCAGGTCAAAGTTTTGCGGCATACAAGATTCACGCGACCCCGGTTGCAAGACGCGACCACACCACGAGGAGGAGCTAACTACTCAACTCCAGACTTGACCCGTTGCCCGGGAACTGATGTTGCGTAGTTGCACGATTGCGCAACTACGAAAGTGTCATGGGTCGGGAGAACTCGTTGAGATTTTGAGAATTGTCAAAACATGAAAGTGTGACATTACTCACACTTCCGGAATTCCGGAAACATGGAAGTATACATTCATGTGGACGCGATCACAGTCGATTGTCGAACAGCGCTGGTCATATTGCGACCCTTCTGAGAGAGCCGGAAATTATCGTCAGAGCGATAGCACGGGCGAGACGGCCGAAGTGGAGCCCACACGGGCAAGCCCGTCGCACGGCCCACTACGCCCGTGCGGCGGAATCCAGAGCGGACGCCCCCGGCCAAGGCTACGGCGTGAGTCGAAGGGTCGAAGTTTGCGGCGCGAAATTTTCAGCCGCGCCATGCGCTTCCCCCGAAACTCACCACAGATTGATGAGATTGTTGTGCCAAGCCCCGAACAGCTAGGCGGTTGAGGCAAGATGGGAACCAGGTTTAGGCGGACTGTTGCGTTGCAAGACCCTCCCTCCAGTTTGGTTCGGCGGCGGCGCCGACGCGGTGCTCGAGCGCGTCGGCCGGCTCGGCGATGGCTGGTTTCCGCTGATAGGAGCCAACGAGAAGTGCCGAGGGATGATCGATGCGATCCACGCCCACGCGCGCGCGGCGGGCCGCGACCCCAAAACCATCGGCATCGAAGGGAGAGTTGCGCTCGGCCAAGGTTCGCCGGAGACTTGGATCAAAGAGATTCAAGCCTGGAAAGAACTCGGCGCAACGCACTTGACGTTTAACACGATGAAAGCGGGACTCGCCAATCCGTCAGCGCATATCGAAGCGATCCGCCGCTTCAAAGAGGCAACCGCCGAGAGTTGGTAGTAACATCGGCGTAGAGCCGGTAGCCAAAGTGCTCCTGGCTCTCTATAAGTAAATCCAAATAGCGCTCGCGGTTCCCATCGTCCTTGAAAATCGCCTGCCCCTGATTGCCGCGATTCATGACGTGATAAAGCGCCCCGGGAAAATGTACTCGCGACTTCCTGGCCATAACACCGTGACCCGATTGTATCTCCCGCAAAAGATCAAAAAGGTTTGCCTGACCCCGTTCTCGTTCCCGTTCCCGTTCCGTTCCGTTCCCGTTCCTGAGTTTTACCACCGCCCATGGCCTGCGTAAGCTTAAATACTGCTTGCTCAGATTTCTTCTGAAGACGCCGAAACGCCTCCACGAGAAGTGTCCGCATACCGTCGGTGACGTAGTTCTCTTCGAAAAAGGACTTCCCGTCGATTTTGTTGTCAATCAGGTGGATGAGATTAAGAACCGTATCCCGCTTGGCAGCGTCGAAGACGCTTTCTCTCGGTGTGCAGAGTTGCTTAAGCGGCTTCATAAATAACTATAGTTTTCGATCACCCGATTGCCGTCTATCCAGCAGACTTTCGCTGATTTCACGGACAGGTACCGTAAGATACTACGCGAAATGGTGGACGGATGCCAAGGGAAAAATTGGAAGGATGAATCTAGGCACGAGGCATA
>JACPFE010000379.1 GCA_016183145.1 Deltaproteobacteria bacterium
CCGCCCGTGGTGAGCCAGTCGAACCATGAGCGGCGGTTTCACACGGTTTGGCGCTCGGGATGACGCCTTGAACCTTAAACTTTGAACCTTGAACAGAAGGTATCCCAACCTTCAATGAAACCCAAACTCGTCATCATTCTCGGCCCCACCGCGGTGGGCAAAAGCGAGGTGGCGATGAAGCTTGCGGGGGTGATTGGCGCGAGATCGTCAACGCGGACTCGCAGCAGGTTTATCGCTACATGAATATCGGCACGGGGAAGCCGTCGCGCGCCGACCGGGAGCGGGTCGCGCACCACTTGATCGATGTCGTCGATCCGGATGAAGAATTCAACGTTGCGATCTTCCGCCGATTGGCGCTTGAAACGATTGACCATATTCACGCGCGTGGAAAGCACGTCGTCGTTTGCGGCGGCACAGGCCTATATCTCAAGGCGCTGACGCGCGGGTTGTTTGTCGGCCCGGAGCAGAATCCGGAAGTTCGCAACGAACTTGCACGCGAGATTCAAGAAAAAGGGCTGGGCGCGCTTTATCAACGTCTGATTGAAATCGATCCGGCGGCCCATTCGCGTATTCATCCGAACGACCGCCAGCGGATCGTTCGCGCTTTGGAAGTATATCGGCTCACCGGCAAGCCGATGAGCCAGTGGCAGCGGGAGCATGATTTCGGCGATGAGCGTTTCGATACCTTCAAGATCGGACTCCAGCGCGAGCGCGCGGAACTTTACGATCTCATCAACCGGCGCTGCGACCGGATGATCGGGGAGGGGTTGCTGGAAGAAGTGCGGGGACTCGCGGCGAAGGGTTATAGCTTGGACCTCAAGCCGCTCCAAAGCGTCGGTTATCGGCAGATGGGTTTGGTGCTGCAAGGGATGTTAAAAATTGAACAGGCCGTCGAGGAGATGAAGCAGGAGACGCG
Source organism: Deltaproteobacteria bacterium (assembly GCA_016183145.1). Taxonomy (GTDB): domain Bacteria; phylum Desulfobacterota; class Binatia; order UBA9968; family UBA9968; genus JACPFE01. The sequence goes on from JACPFE010000379.1 coordinate 917, forward strand.
CCATCTCGCCAAGCGGCAGTTGACCTGGTTTCGCCAGGATCATGAAATTCGCTGGCTTCACCCGGAGTCGGAGAAAGAAGAAATTCGCCGCGCGGCTGAAAGTTTTCTGCGGCCATAATCGTATCGGTCGAGTGCACGGAAGGAAGGCAGATGAGACGATCCATCATCGTTTTGTTCATGTTGGTGCTGTCGCTGAGCGCGGGAGAAATGAGAGCGCGGGCGGCACAACCGGCTCCCGATTGGAAAATTTTGGAAGAAGAAGCGGTCGCGCTGCTAAGCCGCTATATCCAGGTCAATACCACCAACCCGCCGGGCAACGAGATCCAGGCGGCGCAGTTCTTCAAGGAGATTTTCGACCGCGAAGGGATCGAGGCGCGGATTTTCGAGTCGGCGCCGGGGCGCGGGAACATCTACGCGCGTCTTCTCGGCGACGGCTCAAAGAAAGCCCTGGTCTTGCTCAACCACATGGACGTCGTCCCCGCCGATGCGAAGCTATGGAAAGAGCCGCCGTTCAGCGGTCTCATCAAGGAGGGCGTGATTTGGGGGCGCGGCGCCCTGGACAACAAAGGTCCGGCGATCATGGAGTTGATGACGTTTCTTGCGCTCAAACGGCAAAACGTTCGGTTGAAAGGCGATGTCATATTTCTCGGCACCGCCGACGAGGAGGCGGGCGGCGCATGGGGCGCCGGCTACTTGGTCGAGAAACATCCCGAACTGTTCAAGGATGTGGGCCTGGTATTGAACGAGGGCGGCGGGATACGGGTCGGCGAGGACGGACGGGCGCGCGTCTACAACGTCAGCGTGGCGGAGAAGACTCCTCTATGGTTAAAACTTACGGCAACCGGGACCCCTGGTCATGGTTCGACGCCGAGTAACAATCTTGCCGTTAACAAGCTGGTTGCGGCGCTTGCCCGCGTCATGAGCTACCAGAGCCCGGTTAGAGTGGTTGAGGAAGTCCAACGCTATTACGCCGATATTGCGGCAGCGGAACCGGAGCCGCGGCGCAGCCGCTACCGCGATCTGCGCCGGGCACTGCGGGATGCCGCTTTTCGGGCGGAGTTTCTCAAAGAGCCGCGCAACAACGCCAGCGTGCGCAACACCATCGCGATCACGGGCATCAGGGGTTCGGACAAGGTCAACGTCATTCCGGCCACAGCTTCCGCCGAGCTCGATGTAAGGCTGCTGCCTGGGGAAGATCCCAAAGTATTCATCGAACAGCTACGCAAAATTATCGGCGATCCTTTGATCAAAGTCGAAGTGTTGCTCTCCTTTCCCGCCGCAACATCGCCGCCCCATCCTGAAGCGATGAAGGTAATCGGCGATTTCGCCAAGGCGAACGATCCCGGCACACCGGTGGTGGCGCCGCTAGTGCGCGGTTTTACCGATTGTCATTTCTTCCGCGAAAAAGGAATCCCATGTCTGGGCTTCATGCCGCACCGAAGCGCGCCGAGCAGCGAAGGTCTGGTTCATGGTGTCGATGAGCGGGTGTCGGTGGAAAGCTTAAGATTCGGCATCCGCGCGATGGTCGAGATAGTGCGCAAACTGGCGGCTGATTAGGTTGAGGCGGCGTTTGGAATTCAGCAACAGGGGAGCGGGTTTTCAATTAGATTGTAGACATGGTCGAAGGTGACTTCGTTAATGCGGGCGAGAATTTTGAACATCCGCGGCGGCTCCGACCGGCGGGCAGCCGGCTTTGACGCAAGGGACTTCTTTGACGACGATGGGCGCGTCCGGCGGAAATGTGAGAATCGTCTGCACCCAATAGCGGATCTGGTCGAGGGTGAACGAGGAGACATCCTGCTTGCGCCCGAAGGGATCGATCTCTTCCGATGAGCTTGCGCCGTTTTCCGTGGTGATGCAGTTCATGAATCCCTGGGTGATCTTCTCCCTGTCCAGGTCGCGCCCGATGAAAACCAGGCGGTTGAGCCGCTCCTCATCTTCGGCCCAGGCGCGCCCCGGCCGGCCTTCGAACAATAGGTGAACGCCCTGGAAGACGAATTGATCGGGATCCTTGCGCAGATTGAGAATGCCTTTCATGCGCATGACCCGTTGGCCGAAGTCGGCGAGCAACTCGCGGAACCATTGGCTGAGCTTTAGCCCGTCGAGGTCGCCTGGCGTGGTGATGGCAACTGTTTCGATGTCTTCAGTGTGAGCGTGATTGTGGTCATGTTTCTCCGCTCTGATTTCGAGCTCGAGGCTGCGCAGATCGAGCACCGTGCCGATGTCGACGTCGGAGTTTCTCGTCTGGCAGATGCGCGCGGCGCCGTTCAAGTTGCGCAGTTTGAATTCCAGCTCGGGCAAGTCCTCCGGGTTGATGAGATCGATCTTGTTCAAGAGCACCATGTCGGCAAACGCGATCTGTTCCTTCGATTCGGGCGACTGGCTGAGCTGCTGGAAGATATGCTTGGCGTCGACCACGGTGACAACGCCGTTGAGCTGATATTCGTTTTTGATCCGGTCGTCGATGAAAAAGCTCTGCACCACGGGCGCCGGGTCGGCGAGGCCGGTGGTCTCGATCATCAGAGTGTCGAACTTGTCACGGTGATCGAGCAACTGAAAAAGGCTGCGCAACAGGTCGCCGCGCACGGTGCAGCAGATGCAGCCGTTGCTCATCTCGACGACTTCCTGGTCCGAAGAGATCAGCAGGTGATGGTCGATGCCGACTTCGCCGAACTCGTTGACGATGACGGCGACGCGCCGGCCATGGTCGGCGGTGAGGATGCGGTTGAGCAGGGTGGTTTTCCCCGCGCCGAGGAAACCGGTGAGAACGGTGACAGGGACTCTTTGATCGTTGTTTTCAGCCATGCGCTTGAAATCCGTCGGCGATTGTTTTCTAAAGTTAACAATCAGGCGGCATCGAGTCAACGTTGTGCGAAACGGGATCGAGAAGGGGGACAGTCCCTCTTCCGGAAAGGGGACTGTCCCCTTTTGGCTCCCCCACCTCTTTCCTCCCCCCCGCCCGCTTGGAGACTGTGTCGCAATGAGAGAAAATCCCATAGATGTCATGCTGAGCGGAGCGAAGCATCTCGCATTTTCTTCCACTCACGAAGACGAGATCCTTCGGCTATCGCCTCAGGATGACATTGCGACACAGTCTCTTGCGGGGGAGGATGAAGGAGGGGGAACATGGAGGGCATAGTTATCAGGAGGTGATCAACGATGAAACTCAACGGCAAGGTAGCGTTCATCACCGGATTCGGATCGGGGCTGGGGCAATCGATCGCAGTGCTCTTCGCCAAGGAAGGAGCGGCGGTTGCCGGCACTTCGACAACCGAGTCCAAGGGACTGGAAACGGTCAAGATGGTAGAGAAAGCCGGTGGTCGAGCATTCTTTCGCGCTGGAAACGTGGGCAACTCGGCACAGATGAAGTCTTTGATTGAGGAGACGGTCAAGAGATTCGGCGGCCTCGACATCATCGTCAATAGCGCCGGCGTGAGAACCAACGGCAGCATCACCGAGATCACCGAAGACGATTGGGACCGAACACTGGACGCCAATCTGAAAGGCGCCTTCGTGGTTTCTCGTCTGGCAATTCCCGAAATGATAAAGCGGGGCGGTGGAGTGATTCTTCACATCGCGGCGCGCTCGGGGATGCTCGGTCAGGGGGGCCGCGCCGCTTACTGCGCTTCAAAGGGCGGCATGATTACGCTCACCGAGGCGATGGCGATGGATCACGCGAAGGATCATATCCGAGTCAATTGCATCTGCCCCGGCCCGACGCGCACGCCGATGGTCGATACCTCAACCCCGGAGAAACTCGCGCGATATGAGACTCGCGTCCCCCTCGGCCGCATCGGCGAGCCGGAGGACGTGGCCTATGCCGCGCTGTATCTGGCCTCCGACGAGGCGTCATTCGTGACCGCGGCGATCCTTCCGGTAGACGGGGGCATGCGACTGACGGGACCGTGAGAAAAGTGACTAGGGGTTAGTTTATAGTGATTTAGAATTCTTGGATTTCAGGCGTCCAAGCGGCTCACCGCGAAGGCGCGGAGTACGCCGAGCAAAGAGTTTTTGATCTAAAAGTACTCCGAACTCGGCGAACTCTGTGTCTCTGTGGTGAACACTCTTTGCCAATAGAAAAGGAATAACTCAAACGGGCAGACCGTGAGGAAAGTTAAATGCTGGACATTAGGCCGATAGGCAT
>JACPFE010000380.1 GCA_016183145.1 Deltaproteobacteria bacterium
AGCGCAGTGTGAAGATTCTACGATTCAATGACGACAGGGTCGGCGTCAGCAAAAACGGCGACATGGTGGTGGATGTCAGTGACTCCGTCAGCTCGCGTAAAGCCAAGGGCGGGCAGCGCGTGATGGAGGAGATCATCGAAGGGTGGCGCAAGTATCGGCGCCGATTCGAGAAGATCTTGGCGGAGCAGAACGGCGTGCCGCTAAACAGCGTGCAGCTCCTCTGCCCTCTTCCCCGGCCGGGCAAGTGCATCGCCGCGTTTAGCAATTATATCGACCGTCCCGGTCGCACCGCGGATAGCTTTCCCCACGAATATTTTTACAAGTCCCCCGATCTGGTCGGCCCCGGCGGCGCTGTCGAATTGAGAGACATCCCGGCTTCCATCGTATACCAACCCGAAGCCGAATTCGCTTACGTCATCGGCAAGACAGCGAAGAACGTACCGGAATCCAAAGCGCTGGATTTTATCTTCGGATATGTTCCCTTCTTCGATATCTCCACCCGCGGGCTCTTGCGCCGCACCCAGTTCGTCGGCAAAGGCCAAGGGTCGCACGGTTGCTGCGGCCCCTGGATTATCACCAAAGACGAGATTCCTGATCCACACAACGTCGTTGTGAAATCCTGGACCAGCGGCGAGCCGCGCCAGAACTACAACACCAGCGCCATGGCGCACAAGATTCCCGATCAGATCGCCTGGCTTAGCAGGTTTGTCACTCTCAGTCCCGGCGATATCGTCGCCACCGGCACATTTCACGAAGGGTTAAAGCCGGTCAACAGCGGCGATACGATCGAGATCGAGTTCGAAAACATGGGGCGGGCCAAGTTCCAAGTGACAGGCAACAGCCCGCGCAAAGACGTCGACTGGCTGCCGGGAAGAGATCAACCGAAACCGCCCGAAGGCGGCGGCATTCACAAGGTGTAACACGTAAGAACGCGGCAATGCCGCAAAGGGCAAAGAGCATGGCGCAGAGCGTTCGCTCTGCCCGATGTTATTGGTCTTTGCGCTCGACTCTCCGCGCTTGGCTCCTTGCGCTCTGCGCTTTGCAGTGTGGTGCTACCCCGCCACGACCAGATTCGTAAGGCGCGCCGGATCGGCCAGCAACTCAGCGCTCGGCCCATGGTGAATCACGCGGCCGCGGCTTAGCACGAGCGCCTCTGTGGCGACTCCGAGGGCGAGCTTCGCAGACTGCTCCACCAGTATAACGGCAAGCGCCTCCTCGCGAATAAGCCGCTGCACGACTTTCAGCAGAACATCGACGATCATCGGCGCGAGCCCTTCGAGCGGCTCGTCGAGCAGCAGCAGTGAAGGGCTACCCATCAGCGCGCGGCCGATGGCCAGCATCTGCTGTTCGCCGCCGGAGATCTGATTGCCCATGTGCCGGCGCCGTTCCGCCAAGCGCGGAAACAGCTCGTAGACGCGCTCCACCGTCCAGCGCCCTGGGAGCGCCGCGACCCGCAGATTTTCCTCGACCGAAAGCGACGGGAACACGTCGCGCGTCTGCGGCACATAGCCAATGCCGAGTCGCGAGCGCTCGTAGACCGGCAGGCGCATGATCGGCCGCTCTTGATACTCGATGCTCCCGGCGTGGAACGTGGTATGTCCCATGATCGTGGCGAGCAGCGTGGTCTTGCCCACGCCGTTGCGCCCGAGTACCGCAAGCGAGCCGTGTTCTGACAACGACAGATCGACATCCTCGAGCACGACGGTGGGGCCGTAGCCCGCGCGCACGCGCGTGAGCTGCAACGCCTTACCCATATCGCTCTCCGAGATAGACGCGCTGCACGCGCGCATCGCCGGCGATCTCGGGCGGCGTCCCTTCGCACAGCACTGTGCCCTCAACCAGAACGGTGATGCGCTGCGCGAAGCGAAACACGACGTCCATGTCGTGCTCGATGATCAGAACCGCGATTTCTCCCGGCAGCCGGTCGAGCACTTGCAGAATCATCCCGGATTCGAGCGCAGGCACGCCGGCCGCGGGCTCGTCGAGCAACAGCACCCGCAGTTTCAGCCCAAGCGCGATGGCGATTTCAACCAACCGCTGCTTGCCGTAGGGGAGATCGACAACGCGTTTCCCGGAATCCTCCGCCAACCCGAGGGTCTCAAGCAGCCCGAGGGCTTCTTCGCGCACGTCATGATACCGGCTCGCGGGATGCCAGACACGCGCTGCCATGCCTCGGCGTTCGGCCACGCCAAGCGCAACGTTGTCCAACACGCTCATGTCGCGGAAAAGAGTATTGATCTGAAACGTGCGCCCGATTCCGCGTTTGACCCGCGCCGCTTGCGCGAGGCCTGTGATGTCTTCGCCGCCGAGCAGAATCAGGCCCGAAGACGGCGGCAGCAGACCGGTGAGCATGTTGACGAAAGTCGTTTTCCCGGCGCCATTGGGTCCGATCAGCGCGTGGCGCGCGCCGGCCTCAAGGTGAAAGCTAATATTCTCGGCGACCCTCAGCGCCCCGAAGCTCTTGCACAGGTCGCGTGTCTCCAGCAATGCGCTCATACGTATTTGCGCGCTCGCGCAACGATCCTGTCGGCAATGCCCAGAATGCCGCCGCGGGCGAACAGCACCACGACCACGAGCATCAGGCCGATGCCGAAGTACCAATATTCAGGAAACTGCTTGGCGAGAAAATCCTGGGCGATCAAATAGACGAGCGGGCCGACGAACGCGCCGTAGAGCCTGCCGACGCCGCCAAGGATCAGCATCACCATCAGCTCGCCCGAGGGCTCGAAGCCGAGCACGTTCAGGCCGACGAACTGATTAGTCTCGGCAAGCAGCGCGCCCGCAAGTCCCGCGAGCATCGCCGAAATAGTGTACGCCGTGAGCAAGCGGCGATAGACCGGCACGCCGATCGCGTGCATGCGCACGCTGTTTTCGCGAATGCCGCACAAGGTCGCGCCGAACGGCGAATAAATCATTTTTCGTGTAACCCACCAGCCGGCGAACAACAAAGCGAGGCACCACAGGTACGCAGTCCGACCGTACAGGTCAAACTTGAACGCGCCGAAAATCGGCGCGATGGTGATGCCGGAAAGACCGTCGGCCCCGCCCGTGATCGACGTTGCCTTGTGCGCGATTTCGAGGCAGACCGCGGCGATCGCCAGCGTAAGCATCAGTTGTGTGAGACCGTGCGTGCGCAGGATCACCGCGCCGGTCGCAATGCCGAGGGCTCCAGCGGCGCAAGCCGCGGCCAGCAGCAGCAGCAGCGGATCGGTCACTCCCAGCTTGGCCGCGAGGATGCCGGCGACATAAGCGCCGAGCCCGAAAAACGCGCTATGGCCGAGGGTGATAATGCCGGCGTAGCCGAGGATCAGATCGAGGGATAACGCAAACAGGACATAAGTCAAAATGCGCGCGCCGAGCGGCAAATATTCGGGCAACAGGAAAAAGCCCGCCACGGCGGCGAGCCAGGGCAGCCACTCGGCGAAACGAATGCGTGGATCGGCCGCGTATCCGACGGCGCGCGTCATACACGCCTCCCGAATAAACCGGCGGGCCGCCATAGGAGCAGAAAAATGGTCGCGACATAGATAAAGAACGCGCCGAACTGAGGCAACCAATACTTGCAAGCGGTGTCGCTCACACCGATCAGCAACGCCGCCGCGAACGGGCCGCGCAGGCTTCCCAGGCCGCCCACGGCGACGACGATCAGAAAATAGGCCAGGTGCTCGAATGGATAGGTCGGCTGGATGGCGATGATCTCGGCGCCGAGCGCTCCACCCAGTCCGGCAAGCCCGCTACCGAGCGCGAATGTCAACGTGAACAACCGCCGCGTATTGATGCCGATCGATTGCGCCATGGCGCGGTTATCGACCGCCGCGCGCACCATCGCTCCCCACAAGGTGCGCTCCACGCCGAACCATAACGCCGCGATCATAGCGCTACTGACGGCGATGAGAAACACGCGGTAGGCCGGGAAATCCCGGCCGAGCACAGAAATCTGGCCTTTGAGGTAATCCGGCAGAAGCACCGGCCGCTGCAACATGCCGAACGTAACTTGCGCCGCCGCCACCGCCATGAAAATCAAGCCGATGGTGAACAATACCTGCTCGAGTTCGCCGGCGTCATAGAGCCGGGAATAAAGCCATCGTTCGAGCAGCACGCTCGCGGCCGCCACGGCGATGAAGGCGAGCGCGAGCGCCAAGGGAAAAGACAGGCCGAATCTGCTGATAGCCGAAGTGAGAACGTAGCCGCCCGCCATGGCGAAGGCGCCGTGGGCGAGGTTGACGAACCCCATAAGCCCCATCGTCACCGACAGGCCGACCGAGATGACGTACAGGATCATGCCATAGGCGATCCCGTGGAAAGCGACGCTTACCAGCGACGACAGGAAGACTTCCATGCATCTCGTTTGAGGACACGCAACGGCACGAGGCGCGTCTCTTCGGCTATTTCTTCTTATTGAGTTCTTTCCAAGGGTCCTTCAACTGCGTGGCGATGGTCTCGATCTCGACGTTGGCGAACTGGCCGCCGACTTTCCGCACCTCGCGCAGATACTCGTTC
>JACPFE010000002.1 GCA_016183145.1 Deltaproteobacteria bacterium
ACAGCCCTCACCCTTCCCTCTCCCAAAGGGCGAGGGTGGGATCGTATCAAGTCTCTTGGTGCCACGAGCTAATTCTCGTTCCACGTCGAAAATGCGAGAGAAACGACTCCCGCAAAAGTCAAACTTTGGGAGTCCCCCAGCAGAGCTGGGGGTTTACCTTTGATTAATTATTCACGGACTCCGTTTCCCCTTCCTTCTCACTGCAACTTTTTGAAGAAACCTCCTTTGTCGAGTTCCGCGACAAAACGCATGTCGAAAAAATCTTCCGGCTTCGCCTGTCTTGCCTTGGGATCCTGTTCCCTCAGTTCGGCGAGAATGATTTCGAGCCCTTTCCTACTCACATAAGGGACACTTTCCAGGTAGTCGCTAGACTCGGTATAGGTGGCTTCCAGGGTTTCCGGGTCTTTGATGCGGGCGTATTTTTGGATTGTCCTGAGAGCTACGGTTTTATTCGTCTTGAAGAGATGAATCGCCTCCGCGTAAGAGCGAACCACGCGGCGAACGATTTCCTCGTTGTTGCGGATGTAAGAACGAGTCGAAATTAGGGTGATGGACGCATATTCCGGCCCGTCGCGGCCCAGAGTCACCAGCTCGGAAAGCCCCGCTCGCCGAGCGCGGACATTGGTTGGCGGGGAAAGGGGGCCGGCATCAATCTGCCCCGCGGTTAGCGCGGCAAGGATGTTAGGGACTTCCATCAAGGGAAGAATCTGGTAATCGCCCGGCTTGAGACCCCCTTGGTTGAGAGCGAAGAGCGCCGCTGTATGGGTGGAGGAGCCGATTCGAGTGATACCGATCTTTTTGCCCTTCAGATCACTTACTTTTTTAAACTCCGGCCGCGCCATGAAGGAAAAAACCAGGCGATTGCTTACACCGGCGATCAGCGTGACATTGGCTCCTGTGAGGACGGCCTGAACCGTGTTGCGGGCGTCTCCATAAGAAATAGCAATCTCACCGGCCAACATGGTTTGAATCGCTCTGGAACTCGATGGGACATGGATGAGTTCGACTTCGAGGCCGTTCTTCTTGAATAATCCCTCCTCCCGGGCGACCCAAAAACCACTCTGTGTTCCCGCCGTCGCAGACCAGTTGAGCCTGACCTTCATCTGTGCCCGGGCGACCCTGGAAGGAGCCACAAGGGCGAACAGAACCGCCGCAAAAAAGACGAAGCGTTTCATAGCTCTTGAACGACCCATCATTTGATCACCTCCTGTCAAAATACCGAAGTCACTTCGGTGCATTGAGTCTCTCGTGGCGCAGACGGGCACGCAGCGCCTCGGTTGATTTCAAATCGGCTTCGCAGTCAGTGGGATTCAAAACCACGCTGTAATCCGCGGCCCTTTCCGCCGAGATGTAGCCCTCGCGCACGTCGTAGGCGACGAGCTCCGGGGCGCGCTCCAGAGGATCGCCCCAGCCGCCGCCGCCAGCGGTGAGAAAGACGACGCGGTCTTGGTTCGAGATCGGATATCGGGTCCGCTTCTTCACGGAAACGGAGGTTGAGTCCGCATCTCTTTCCACGCGGGCTTCACAGATGGTTCCCGGATGTCCACCTAGAAGCCCCCACGGCGCGCACAGGGTGCGCTCCAGGTTGAAGTTAACCAGCGCGGGATAATCGGGCCGCACGGCAAGTTCGACACCGAGGCCGCCGCGAAAGCGGCCCGCGCCGCCGCTGTCGCCGCGGAGTGAAAAATATTCGAAGAAAAGCGGGTAGCGAGATTCCAAAAGCTCGATCGGCGTATTGCGCACATCGCCCTGGCAAATGGAAACCGCCGCGCTCGGGCCGTCGCCGGCCGGCCTGCCGCCCCAACCTCCGCCCATCATATTGAGGCATACGAAGCGCCGGCCGCTCGCTTCGTCATTGCCGTAGACGGCAAAGCCTCCCATCTCGCCCTTGTGCGCCGCCGGAATTTTTTCCGGCACCGCGGAGGCGAACGCAGCGAGCACGGTATCGATCACGGTCGGGAGAGGAATGGACCAGAGCCCGAGAGCCGCCGGCGGCTGCGCGCTCAAGAATTTTCCCGGCGGCAAGATCACCCGCAGCGGTCGGAAGCAACCTTCATCGACGGGATGCGAAGGCAAAGTCAAAGCTTTGAAAGCGACCCGGGCAGCGGCGATGCCACCCGAGGATCCGCAGTTGATAGGGCCTTTGACCTGATCCGCCACCTCGGAGAAATCCACGGTCATCTCCTCGCCGCGGACTCGAACCGTAACGCGCACCGGCACCGGCTTGGTCAAGTCTTGGCCGTCGTTGTCGAGAAAAGATTCCGCCGTGTATTCGCCGTCGGGGATCGCCGCGACCGCCGCGCGGGCGAGTCGCTCCGACTGATTCCACATTTCCTCGATGCAGTCTCGAATCGTATCGCTGCCGTAGCGTTGGAAAAGCTCCGTCAATCGGCGTTCGCCGAGGCGGCAGGCCGCCAGTTGCGCGCGCAAGTCTCCCAGGCAGGATTCCGGGAAGCGCACGTTGTCGGAAATGATCTGCCAGATGTTCTCGTCAAGTTTTCCGGCGCGGTAAACCTTGATCGATCGCAGCTGCAGCCCTTCTTCATAGATCTCTGTGGTCTCCACGGAGCCGAAACCGACGCGGCGTCCCCCAACATCGAGCCAGTGCGCCCGCACCGCGGGGAAAGCCACCAGCTCGTTATCAACGAAGCAGGGCGCGTAGACGACGATATTGTTGAGATGCTGCCCGCAGACATACGGCGCATTCATAATAATAGCATCGCCGGGCTCGAACCCCGCAAGTCCGAATTTATGGATGCCATCTAGCACCGTAACCCCCATATCGGCGAGAAAGATTGGCAGCCCGCCGGAATTCTGCGCGACCAGTTGTCCCTTGGCGTCGATAATGCCGACGCAGAAATCCTGTACTTCGAAGACCATCGGGTTATACGCCGTCCTGCTGAGCACGGTTCCCATTTCGTTGGCGCACGCGATCAGCGCGCCGCGGACGATCTCCAACGTGGCCGGATCGATCTTGGGCCGCAAGTTATTCCTCCTCCCGAGCGATCTCGATCACCAATTCGCCGGTCCGAGCCACCTCGACATGATCATTCGGCAGTACCACTGTCGTCGAGGCCGGTTCTTCGATGATAGCAGGGCCATCGAGCTTCGCGCCGGGCGGCAGATCCACGCGGCGATGGACGGGCGTATTGAGGAAACCGTGCCGTTCGCCCATGTAGACTCGTCGTTGAGATTGTGCTGACGCGGACCGTTGAGAGATTAACCGGGATTCACTCTCCGGCGTAAAAAAATGTCCTTGCTCAATGTCTCGATGCACCGTAACCCTCAGACCGACAAGTTCCAGGGCTTCTTCCGGAGCCGCATGACCGTAAAGCAAACGGTGCAGTTCATGAAAGCGCGCCGTAACGGGCTCTCGGTCTGCCCCAGTAAAGCTCGGGCCGGAGAGCGGCACCGCCACAGTGTACTCCTGGCCCCGGTAGCGCAGGTCGAGGCGGCAATCGATTGCAGACGCCTTCACATTGGCATTTCGGCCGTGGAGCTCCCCAGGCAGATCCCATGGCACCTGCGCCATCGCCCGTGGAGCGGAATCCCGAGCGAGCCCACGGCCAGGGGGCGTGGGGCGAGTCGAAGGGTCGTCCAGCGCGGCGAGCCCGGCGTTCAACAACTCCGTCAAAGCCGACTGGATCTCCTCAGGCGTGACGGTGGCGTAATCGCGCAGCAGGGTTTGGACGTAGTCCTGGCGCAGATCGCAGGCGAGCATGCCCCAGGCGGAAAATTGTCCCGGCAGGCGCGGGATGATCACCAGGGGAATTTTTAATTCGCGCGCGAGCGTGCAGCCGTGCAATGGGCCTGCGCCGCCGGAGGCGACCAGACAGAAATCCCGCGGGTCTTGTCCCCGCTCCACCGACACCGCGCGCAACGCCAGCGCCATATGCGCGTTAGCTATTCTGATGATCGCCACCGCCGCCTGATTGGCGTCCATTTCGAGCGGCTCTGCGATATGCTTTTGTACGGCGGCCATCGCCGCGGAACGTTCGAGCCGCATTTCACCGCCGAGAAAAGATTCTTCAGCGAGGCGGCCGAGGATCAGGTTGGCGTCGGTGACGGTCGGTTTAGTTCCCCCAAGGCCATAACAGGCCGGACCGGGCAACGCACCGGAACTGATGGGACCGACCTTCAGGCCGCCCGCGCCGTCGAGCCAGGCGGTGCTTCCTCCACCCGAGCCGACCTCGACAATGTCCACCACCGGCAGCATCACCGGATGTCCGGTGTTATAGCCGCCGATGTAGTAGTGGTTGGAAATTTCCGCGTTGCCGTTGCGCGTGAGACTCACCTTCGCCGTGGTTCCGCCCATGTCGAATGAGATCGCTTGTGGATGCCCAAGAGCGGAAGCGACCTTCGCCGCGCCGATCACGCCGGCCACCGGACCCGACTCCATCATACGGACGGGCATCTGCACGGCCGTCGGCAGCGACATGACGCCGCCGCCGGACTGCATCACGAGCACTTCTCCACTGAACCCCTGCCGGCGCAAATGCTCCCGCAGCGAACCGAGATAGCGGGCCACGACGGGTCCGACATAGGCGTTGACCGCCGTGGTTGAAGTGCGTTCGTACTCTCGGTATTCGCGCAGAACCCGATGCGACAACGTCACGTATGCCTCCGGATAGACCGAGGCGATAATCTCGCCGAGCGCCTCCTCGTGGACCGGATTGGCGTAACTGTGCAGCAGGCAAACGGCGATCGACTGAACTCCAGCGCGCTTTAGCTCCGCCACGACATCCGCCGCCTCTGCGCGGTTCAATGGTGTATGGATTTCTCCGCGCGCGGTCATGCGTTCGGTGACCTCGCGGCGAAAGCTGCGCGGCACCAACGGCACCGGACGCTCAAAGAATAAATTGTACGCATCGGGCCGATTGCTGCGGCCGATCTCGTAAACGTCGCGAAATCCGCGCGTGGTGATCAACGCCGTCTTGACTCCCTTACGCTCGATGACCGTGTTGATGGCGATGGTGGAGCCATGAAGAAACAGGGCGGTAGCGCGGAGATCGGCTCCCGCTTTGGCAATGGAGTCCATGACGCCTTCGGAATGATCGAGGGGAGTGGTCAGGACTTTGGCGACGGAAACGCGGCCCTGTTCGTCCTGAGCAACTAAATCGGTGAAGGTCCCGCCAATATCGACTGCTACGCGGAGCATGCTCGTCTGTTTAATCTCGGCTGGCGGTTGAAAAAAACGTCCGGGTTGACCCGCTCATCTTCGCTTGGTTCTCTTAGGCTATAGTTCCAATCGTTCCAACGCGGCCTTCGGCCGCTCCGTTCCAGCTCGCTCTGCTCGCTCCGTTCAATTCCCCCTCCTTTGTCCCTTCGACTATGCTCAGGACAGGCCTCCCCCGCGTCGCGGTGGGGGTTGGAACGGCTTGAACGATCGGAACATTATCTTACACCCGCCAGCCCTTTTCCGAGATATCGAAGCCGTTCCCCTCGGGATCGTGTACGCGGTACTCCGCGAACGGAATGCGATCGGGCCGTTTTGCGCCTTCGCGTACGCCGGCCTTTTCGGCGCGCTGGCGCATGTCGTCGTTGCTCTTGACGTGAAAGCCGAAGTGGTTAAGACCAAGCGGTTCATCGGCCCTTTGGTAAAGGAGCGCGAGGCAGATATAGCCGTCGGAGACGAAAATCGACGAGCGGTCGGTCCGTTCGACTTCCTTCATGCCGAGCACGTCGCAGTAAAAATCGCGCAGCCGTTGCGGGTTGGGCGTGAATAGCGCGATATGGCGAATGGGCGCCGGCCCTGGGGCGTACGAGGTGTCAAACGCCCGTTTGTTAAGCCCGATGATGTTTCCGTCGGGATCGCGCATTTCATATTCGATGTCCGGGTCTTCGACCGGCCAAGACTTGATCCGCTTGGCATGTTCCGTGTTAGCCACCTTCTCTTTGATGATTTCCCCGCGCGCGGCCTCGAAGCCCAGATAACGCAACCCTGCCTTCACGCCCTCGCCCACCGGCACGAGCGCGAGGTTGAAGGTGCCGTCCGAAAGAAAAACCGCGCCGTTTCGCTCGTCGATCTTTTCAAGGTCAAACACTTCTCGGTAAAAAGCC
>JACPFE010000382.1 GCA_016183145.1 Deltaproteobacteria bacterium
ACGACCGCGCGCGGCGCAGTCTGATAGGGAAGCGTTGCCATGAATGGGGACGGAAATACGCACGGGATTGCCGGGTTTGGCGTAGACGTGATGACTCCCGGTTACGCGTTTCAGCTCCCAGCCGTGCTTTTCGAGTAACCGAGCAAAATCTTTTCCGGAGAGGGTTTTCAAACTGCGATGTCGAGAACTTTATCGTTGGGGGAAATATGAATATCCTTGACGTCGACTGAGAGACAACCTTCGACAGCGTCATAGAGGTTTTTCAAAAGCTCGTCGAAGGTGTCTCCTTGCGTCGCGCAACCGGGAATGGCCGGCACTTCAGCCCAGTAACCGCCCTCTTCGGCTTCATGTACGATGACCTTAAGTTTCATGCTTTCTCCTCTTTCTCTTGCGGCCATTAAATCAAACCTCTAAAGACCCCAACGGTACGGCGGTCCGTGACACGTGATGAATTCTCTACCTCTTCGGATGGCTTGTCAAACTTCTCAATGGGGGCAGAAAATGTACCGGGAGGCTTTTCTCGGTCCAAGCAATAGCGAGTTGTGTTATCGAGGCCGGACTTTGGTAGCCGCCCACGAGGCCGCGCACGGGTCGTTCGGTGCTAAATGAGATGAGTTGATGATAAAGGACAATATCCCCATAACCGCGACTGCCGCTTCGAAATCGTAGTGGCCCGCCGGCAATTTGGCATGCGGGTTGCCTGCTGTTGGAATTATACTCGTTTGGCTGTTACAAGAGGGAAGATTTATGGACCAAAAGGAAAACCCATCGGGGGGAACGGCCTTTTTGCCCGATTGATCATTCCAGTTCTTTTGTTGTCGTGGCCGGCAATGGGGGCAGCTGACTCCCGCCCGGAGTGCACGACGGACAGTACACCGGCCATGATTATTTCCTCGGCGCCATGCGGAACTTACGGAATCGTTACCACGCGGAAAAAAGAAGTGGAAGGCATAGAAGTGGATGTCAGGGTGCAGTATATGGTGCACGCTCCCCACGATCAGAGTCCTACCGCCTTTGTCGTGCTGTTCACGGGGGGCAACGGCAACACCGGAATCACCGGCGATCCGACCACTGGTGAGGTCACAGCCGCAGGGACTAATTTTTTGGTTCGGAGCGCGCAGCTTTTTGCGGAAAGAAAATTCAAGACCGTAACCATTGATCGCCCATTGCTGGCTTTGCCAGATCCGCCACCTGTGTTGGTTCCAGAGTTCTCAACCAACGCCGAGTTCGATCGTTACCGCGTTTCACCTAAACACAAGCACGATATCATGAAGGTCCTGGCCAAGGTTAACGAGAAAGGTTTGCACGCCTTTCTGGTGGGAACGAGCCGCGGCACCATCTCCGCCTTCGCCCAGGACAAACTGGCCGAGGGTATCGTGCTTTCAAGTCCGGTCACCACTCCGAGCGGGGCTAATCTTTTTATTCGTCATCCAGATTATCGCAACCTGGAGGTGGATTCAGTGAAAGTCCCCGTGCACGTGCTCGTGCACAGCGGGGACATCTGCTCCGTGACCCTGCCCCAAAATGCCGACGATCTGCACGAGGCACTGCTCAATGCCGGAGTCACTTCCAGTTTCACTTCTCTAGCGGGGGGCTTTAATGATCCGACGGCCGATGCATGCGACTCTTTGACCCATCACGGCTTTCTCGGGATCGAAAACGCCGCGGTCGGGGACATCGCGGATTGGATCGAAGAGATGCTCGCCACGCTCAAGCACTGATCGCGCTCGGAACATACTCGGTGAATGAAGTCTCCGGGGGGCGACTTCTATTTCTCGACTTTCTTTCGAATTGTTGAGTCGTAGAGAGCTGAGCCTGAACCCAATGTTACGTACTTCGTCACGCTCAAGTGCGAAGTAGAACCGTTCCCCGAGCCCCATCGGGCCCATCTCGTGGTGGGTTTTAGGCAATAGCGAATTGCGTTTTCGAGGATGCCGGGTCAGGCTTTGAATGAATGCTGAAAAACGTCAATAGCAAGGCGTTGGGGATTGGGATCGACACTGCGTGTGGCGAGCGACCACGCAAAAACAGAATGTAGAAATTGGTCTTATCCTCTTTTTCCCTCCGGGCGATGTCGATGGTACCCGCAAAATCGCTGCCGCGCTATGCCCGGCTTGCCAAAGAGTTGTGATCGAATTACGGAGACAAGACCTATATGGTAACATCGAGCCTACTCTCCTGATCCGGCCTAAAGCGATTGCCTGCGCCCCTCTTCCCGTAGAAGTTCGAAAAGAGTTTGCAACTGATTACCGGGAAGCGTGTCTCGTTTTAAGCGATAGTCCCAAAGCCAGCGCTGCTCTCAGCCGGCGCTGTCTGCAACATCTTCTCAGAGAGAAAGCCGGCATCAAAAAAAGCGATCTCAGCAACGAGGCAAAGAATAGTGTCAAGTGTGCCGTTGGCTTTTTATCGTTGACAGCGTGAATCGATTCGACTATCGTCGCTCCCATGACTCGACCTTTGCGCATAGAATATCCGGGGGCGTACTACTATGTGATAAACGGGGGCTTCCCCGTGGGAAAGTTTTCGCGCAGGACAGAGATCGAGAGCAGTTTTTCACATTGGTCGGAGAACTCTCGCGCCTGTGGGGATTAAAGAGCCACGCGTACTGTTTGATGGACACCCACTATCAGGTTGGAGAAGTACTCGTCTGCGAGTTCGGCCTGTTTATCGATGAGGGGGAGGATAGAAACCGAGAAAAGGCTGGCGAGTAGGGCACGCAGGGTGGCGAAGCTTCTAAAAAGCCAACAGCAGACTTGACACCTTTTCGACACCTTTTCCAAGCTTCAAGGCAAGGGATCTTTAGTTTAACCTGATGTGCGCTGAGTGTGAGGCCATTCATGACACGGGGATTTCAAGGTTCGTACAAAAGCTCAAAGGTTCAAGCGTTCAATATTCTCGGACTCGTCTTTGTTCTGACCCTTGAGCTGTTGAACCCCTTGAACCTTGAACGGGCATTCGCGCAAGCGAACTTCTATCAAGGCAAAACCATCACGCTGGTCGTCTCGTCCACCACGGGCGGCGGCTACGATCTTTGGGCGCGGCTTACGGCGCGTCATATCGGCAAGCATATTCCCGGCAATCCGTCGATCGTCGTGCAGAACATGCCGGGTGCCGGCAATATCATCGGCGCTAACTATGTCTATGGCGTCGCCAAGCCCGACGGTTTGACTCTCGGCGCGGTAAACCCCGCGCTTTACTTCGATCAGTTGGTTGGACGACCCGAGGTAAAATTTGATTGGGCAAAGTTTAACTGGCTCGGCTCGCCGGAAAAAAACGACATTGTCTACTACATGCGCGCCGACCAGCCGCTCAAATCGGTCGAAGATTTGCGCAACGCCAAGGAGCCGGCCAAATGCGGCAGCACCGGCACCGGCTCCACCGGTCACTACATTCCGCGTCTGCTCGAAGAAACACTCGGCGTCAAAACTCACATCGTCAGCGGCTACCCCGGCGCGGGCGATATCGAACTGGCCATCGAACGCGGCGAAGTATTCTGCTGGTCGCTGCTGCTCGCCACCTACTTCGGCCGCGAGCCCTATAGACACTGGCACAAGTCGGGCTACGTCCGCGTCATGCTGCAAACCGGCGCCAAGCGCGATGCGCGCTTGAAAGACGTTCCAACCTTGAACGAGCTCATGCAGCAGTATAAAACTTCAGAGGCTGGCCGGCGCATCGCGAAAGTTATTCTAACCGCCGCCACCCTTGGCCGGCCCATCGGCGCGACACCAGGCACCCCGGCGGATCGAGTAAAAATTCTCCGCGACGCCTACGCCAAAGCAATCGCCGATCCGGAGCTGCTCGCCGAAGCAGCCAAACAAGGATGGGAGGTCAATCCGACCAAAGGCGAAGAGCTGCAAGTCTTGTCGAAGGAAGTCATGACCCAGCCCAAGGAAATCGTCGAGCGCATGAAGTGGGTGTTGGGACGAGAATGAGCAATGCGGCGAAAAGCCTCTTTCGCCACAAGGTTCTGAAGCTTCTCCTCAAGGAGAAAAGGATCAGCGAGGAGTGGGTTAAAAAGCTCCTGGGCTGGCGCAATTTAGATACTTACCTTGGGAATGTTGAACCAAACGACTCCAGGGCAATGTATCGCGCCAAGCATGTCCTGAGCCGAGTCGAAGGGACGCCAAGGCGCAAATATTCGGGGGCGGGCCTGAGTATTGAGTTTTTCTGCTCTCGGATTCCCTTACACCTCTATCAGCCGAAAGGGTTCTATCGTGGCACGGGTTCGGGGTCGCATTTCTACGAAGGGAGGCCCTTTCTTGGGTCCGTCAAATGTCTATATGCCCATTGCGTGGCAAGATCGTTTACTCAAAATCATCGAAGGCGTCCTTGCGGACGAAAATTTTCCGACGATGGCGAAGCCGTTTGACCCTGGGATCCAAGTTCTGCACCAGGTCCTGATGGTGCTGCAGGATAAAATCCTTGAGCTTGGTTTGTTCTTCTCTGACGGCTTCATTCAATTCATCCGCTCCCCGTTCAATGGAACGACAGTCGCGTACAAAGGATCGGAAGCGTACAGCCGAAAGCGCGTCCTTGTCAGTGAAAATAAAATGAGCATTTCGCTCTTGCTGTTCGGAAGTGTTTACCCAATAGACTCCTCGTCTGTTTTTACGGTCCCAATCCGTTAGCAGAGCGTCATAACGCCCACTGGTATATTCAAACACTCGCTGCTGCAATTCGTCGAGCAGATTCTCCTGCCCATCGGCCACCAAGCGCATGTCCCATTGAAAACTCTTCCCTTTGGCCTTCCCGTGGTTCTTTCCGGGAACATACCGGTGTGGAATTCGTGCCTCGATGAGGTCAGCCGCCACTTCGTCAAGATGCGCGTATAGATACCCCGCCGCCATCGACAAGGTCGCGTAGGTGAACTTCAGATCGACGAATAACCTTGCCCAGCTTAGATAAAGACTCCCGCGATAAGGTTTGCTCACATAGGACGGATCGTCCTGCTTACGGGCGTTCTCTTGGTAACGGTAATCGTCCTCGTCATAATCGCGCAAAGTAGGGAAGTCGAGGATGGTCTTGTTCTCCCCCAGCCACTCGTTTAGATAGAAACAGTCCTCGCCAATTCCGACCAACGGGAGAATCGCATCGTTCCAGCGATTTAATTCGCGAAGAGGAATTCTTTTGCCCCCATCGATGTCTCTTTTCCACGACCGCATCTTCTCCCCAAACAGTTCCTTCATAAGCGCCTGTTCGAGTCGACGTTTATCTTTTTCCGGAAGATTAGCGCCGTAACGCTCGCGATTTTGCGGGGGCCACGAGAAAAATTCGGGGCGAACTCGCATCATTGCCCGCCGCAATTCGGGCCGCCATCGTTTTATGATGTCACCAGCCATGGACTTAAATTTCTTCTATGGTAATGCTCGGGGGCAGGCTTTGCGGGAATCACGCAGACTTACAAGCGGCTCCGTTACACTGGGTCCGCCGTGAGGAATAGATACGGTCACGTACGAATACGCCTCCTGATTCTGATTCCCAAAAAAAAGCTGAAATGATGGGACATGAAACCCTTTTAACATACCCGGTAGTCTGGCGTACCGTGTTGGGTGAGAGTTGCGGCCCGCCGCGACCTTCTCAACCCAAAGGTCTGGCTTTCTTTATCTTTGCTCTACGCTTTGGGGGCAACAAGGGAATCAAGCATCGCAATGTCCTATTCACAGATTCCGAGTCTGGAAAGTATGCTTGAATATCTGGCTCCAGAACCACTGCACCCTTTTTGGGTACGACATGTTTAACAGTCGTTGTACCATCGGCATTATGGATAGTAATGGTATAGCCAGCCTGCATGGCTTTGAAGTGCTTACCACGCACTCCTTGCCTAAAATCATATTGGGTACGCATGCGAGTTCTCTCCAACCGTTCCGGCTTCGTCAAAACAAACTCTGTGGTTCTTGAGATTTGTTTTCGCTTTGTTTTCGTCCCACTCAAAGCCCAGTTTCATTATCGCCCCTGTTAACCCAAGCGTATCATTATCAAGGAAAGAAGCCTAACGAGTAAAGCAATAGCTTGGCTCATCCCGGCTTGTAGAGCTTGGCATTTCTGGGGTATACGAACAGAAACGATTCAGGCGTCTATTGGAAAGATTGGTATGCTAAGGACGACTCTTCTCCGACGCAGTGAAATCGACAATCCATTGGATCGCCGCCAAGCGCGCGTGACAATAATAACCATTCTAGGCTATTTGCTTCTGGCGTTGTGGTTGGGTCCTTTCCCCGCCTATTCCCTGGAAAAGGTTTCAGCCGTCAACACGAGCATCAGCGGCGGCTATGCGCCGCTCTGGGTGGGAAAGGAAAAACAAGCTTTCGAGCAGTACGGCCTGGATATTCACCTGATTTACATGAGAGGAACGATACCGACTTCGGCGGCCTTGGCGAATGGAGAAATTGAATTCATCCAAGCCGGCGCATCCACCTATATTCCCTACGCGGCCAGAGGCGGGGACGTGATTCTGCTGGGATGTCTTTCCAACATCGTTCTCGACTACGTCCTGCTCTCCAACCCTCTTTAAGCAGGCTATTCCATCTTCTCTTTGTTTGATCCCGGAACTTACCATTTGTTCCTCTAAAGGCGACGCGGCTCGCTGAGTGATTTTGTTACAGCGAACGCCGGCTTGCACGACATTTTCACTGGTGACCGGTAATTTTTACTGGAGCGATCAAGAGCTGCTTTCGCATGCCCCAGGGAAAATCGGCGGTTTAGCATCACTCGTAGTGATGGCACATGCGTTGCTCTCTGTGTAATTCAGCTCAAATAGAGCATTCAAAGAGAAAGGAGGCAGCATGAACAAAAACAAAAACGGGCTCAGGTTCTCAATGGGTATCGTTGCTCTAAGTCTTACCGCGATTACCGCTGTTGGCTGCGCGGGTGGACCACTGACAGCGAGAGAAAAGGGTGCAGGCATTGGCGCAGTCGGCGGCGCCGCAGCCGGCGGGCTGATCGGCTCGGCCGTAGGTCATCCGGGTGCCGGCGCTGCGATCGGCGGCGGAGTCGGGCTCGGGGCGGGCGCCTTGATCGGAGACTACATGCAAGGGCAAGAAGAAACCCAGTATCAGTACAACCAGCAGCAGATTCAACAGAACCAGCGGGTGATCGAGCGCAACCGCCAAGAAACCCTACGGCTGCAACGGCAGGAATATTAGGCGTGAGGCGACAGCAAATAGCGAAGTAACTTTACACTAAAAGGAAGGGGTCATATGAAAACTTTCGGAAGCATCATTATGACGGGACTTGTAGCGGGTGCGCTGATAGCGCCAGGGATCTCCACCACGGCTAATGCGAAAGATGGCAATACCCAGAGCCATTTCCGGCGCAACGATAACCACGGAAAGTGGCAGGGGCATCACGGGAGGCGAGATACTCATCCTGGGCGGTGGCAGCGTCACCACGGGCGAGGTGATGATCATCACTTTAGGCGCGACGTTCGGCATCACGACCGGCGGCATGACTCGCATGCCTTTAAGCGGGATGGTCGTTTTGACAATCGCGGCCATCATAACAAGCCGGAGATTCGCGAGGATTTCAAAAACATTCGCAATGCTCGAAAGGAAATCCGAGATGACCGGATGACATTGCGCAAGGATTATCGGGAGCTGAGAAAGGACCGAGCGGAGCTTCGACGGGATATCCGCAACGGGGCGAGCAAAGAAGAAATCATGAGGGACCGGCAAGAGATTCGAGACGACTTTAAAATAATCGCCAAAGACAGGCGCGAACTGCGGCTAGACCAAGCCAAACTGGACGCAGCACGCCGCGAGCTTAAAGAAGATCTGCACAAGAAATAGTCCTACCACCTGTGCACCCTGACCGTTCGCTCGCCGGACGGTCAGGCGCTGCCGGTCTGATCCAGCCTTTCCGATCTCACAATTCTATTTCCGCTTTGGGGAAAGAAAAGGGGACATTCTACCTTTCCAAGCCCGGCCGGTCCGGCGGAGATGCCGGCAAAAATTTTTCTCTAGCTTCACAAGTGGCATCGATCGGGGGAGAGAAAATGTACCGGGAGTCCTTTTTTTGTTTGGCTTTCAACCTTGAACATTGAACGCGGAACTTTGAACAGTTTGCGTGTCCCGGGGCCGACATTTGTTTCTCGACTGGCTTTCGAATTGTTGAGTCGTCTAAGTCGAACCTAAACTCTGAGGCCAGCTTTCGGGTAGCGCTGGACATCTACCCGCGATTGGAGTAATGAGGCTTTGAAATTAGCCGGCCGTCCCTCGATCTTCCTCTGGGCCGTAGGATGGATCGAATCGAGCGCGCGATCAACAAAAATTCATCGTAGTCTCCACCATGAGGTTTGCAATGAAAAGTCCACGATCTTCCTTTCTTCTTTGTGCCATAACAATGCTGACGATACTCGCATATCGCGGCTTGGCGATCGGCGCGGAAAAAGTTCACGTTGGCTACAGCGCGATTTCGGCTGTTACGGTCCCTCTGTGGGCAGCGCAAGAGAAGGGTCTGTTCAAAAAGTACGGCTTGGACACAGAACTGATCTATCTGGCAGGAGGATCGCGAGTGGTGCTGGGGATGGAGGCCAACTCCATTCAGGTTGGTCTTTTCAACGTGGGCTCTGCGGTGGAGGCGCGGCTGGCGGGGGGAAATACCCTGATGACCGGCTCGGTTTACGATGTCTACTATTTTCAGATCTTCGGCAAGCCTGCGATCCAGAGCCCGAAAGATCTTAAGGGAAAGATCATAGCCGCCAGCCGCGCCGGCGCGGCTTCGGAGTACGGCATTCGCGATGCCTTGGCCCATTACGGGCTTAAGGAAAGCGACTACAAAATGGTCTACGTGGGGGGCACGGATGCGCGTGTCCAGGCCCTCCAGCAAGGGCTGGCTGACGCCTCGATTATCTCTCCTCCCAACGGTCTGATCGCGCAGAAACTCGGCTTCAAAGAAATCCTAAACCTGATGCAGATGAAGCTTCCTTTTGGCTACATGGGCATCGGGGTGAACGAATCCTGGATGCGGCAGAATCGTGACGCGATGCGCAATTTCTTTAAAGGCTATCTTGAGGGGTTGGCGCTCTGCCGGCGGGATCAGGAGTATGCCATGCGTGTGGTCGGCAGGTTCTCCCGCATCGATGACCGAGAAATTCTCCTCGAGAGCTACCGCACCAGCATTCTGCATATCCCGGAAAAACCCTATGTGAAAAAAGAAATTATCGAGGCGGCGCTCAAGCTGTCCAAAAGAGAAAATGTCCGGACTGCGGATCCGGAAAAGTTCTATGACAACGGCATGGTCAAGGAACTCGAAGCGTCAGGGTTTATCGCCTCGCTTTTCGGCAAGAAGTAGACCCTAACCAATAGTATTTGAAATTCGGAAACGATGAAGACATCGGAAATAACATATTTCCCGCAAAGCATGTCCTG
>JACPFE010000375.1 GCA_016183145.1 Deltaproteobacteria bacterium
CTCCTGTCTTTGTTCCGGAGTCATGGCTTTGCATTTATCAGGCTGCGTCGATAGGTCGCTGCCCTCTCTCGAACGATGAAGCCGATCTGCTTTCGCGGCGGATCGAGTTCAGGCGGGGGAGGATTCAGCAGAGACATGATCTGTTGGATAATGTCGGATATGACTCGTTCGTGAATGTTGAGGCGTCTTGTTAGGGCCTTTTCCAGAGCAGCCAATTTGCCAGCCAAGTCCTTTTGCGTCGTGATCATCGCGCGCATCTTCACGAATGCGCGCACGACGAAGACGCTCATCTGAACGGCCTTTTCGCTATGAAGAATGTTGGCAGCCATGACGGCACCGTGTTCCGTGAACGCGAAGGGTAGTGTCCGTCGCCCGCCACGTCCGGTTTTTGACATCGCAATTTGCGATGTCAAAGCTGCTATTTCTTCAGTGGTCAATTGGAACATAAAGTCAGCCGGGAAACGCTTGGTATTCCGGGGACAGTTTACTTGAATTGCCGTTCAGAATTGGGGAATTGGACTTGGGGCCTGGCCTTGCAATCTTGCGAATCTCACCCCTCAGGGAGTCGCTGATGGAGTCGCGCTTTGCATTGCGACGAGGCAAGAAACGGAACGAAACGGGGACATTCTACATTTCGATCACCGAGCCGTAAGTCATACGTGGCAGACAAACAGGACGCGATTCGTGTCTACCCCGCTTTGTTTTACCGCCCTTCATAGATCTTTGAGATGAAACCTTCGCTCTCCAGCTCAGAGATGAGGCTTCGGTCGATGAAATCTTCGATCTTTAACTGACCTGCCTGGGGCACGGTTGCGGAGAGTTGTTTGAGCGCCACACCCATGACCTTTGAATCTGGGACTGGAACTTTTTCGTGGACGGATTTGTAAACTTCGAAGGTCTTGTCGAGGATTGATCGGTCGCTGGTTTTGAGAAATCTTTGCATCACTTTGACGGTGAAGTCCTTATCGGTCTTCGCCGTTTTGATGCCCTCGATCCAGCCGCGCAGAAATCTTTTCACGATGTCTCTTTTACCGGAAAGAAATGATCTGCTGACGACCACGGTGCTGCCTGGATAGCGAATCGGCAGTTGGCTGAGATCGATCAGCTTGTGAAAGCCGAGTTTTTCGGCCTCAAAAGCAGTATCGCCTGCCACGATGGCGCCATCGACGGCGCCGACTTTGAGCGCGCCGAGCCGTTCCGGCAATCCGCCGGTCTGAATCACCGCGACGTCCCGATCAGGCGCAAGATTGTAGTGCCGCAACGCTTCGCGCAGCACCAGATCCGAGAGCGACCCATAACGGTCGCTACCGATCTTCTTTCCCTTCAAGTCTTCGGGCCTTTTTATCAAATCCCGGGTCATGACGACGTGGAGCAATCGATTCGATGTCACGCCCACGGTAGCCAGCTCCGCCCCTCGAGACCACGCCGTTAGTGCCGGCGCCGAACTCATGTTGGCAATGTCCACTTGGCCCGACAGAACCGCCGGGATAATTACGGAGCCCGCCGAAATATAAACGAGCTGGACATCCAGTCCATGTTTCTTGAAAAAGCCGGCGTGATCGGCGATCCAGAGCGGCGCATAGGTGGGCGACAGCGCGGCGAAGGGAACTTTTAAGCTCTGTGCAGCGGCAGGAGCTGAGGCGTAAAAAAGCCCGAGAATAAGCAGTATGATTTTTAACTTCAACCGCAACACGCTTTTCCTCTCAACGTTTAGCTGCCGGACGCCCGTTGCAGACCGATGCCATGCGCTAATAGCTCAAGATCTTCGGAACGGGACACAGTCACGTTAAAATTATACGCATTGGAGCGGAACTGATGCAGGGCAAAAGGTTGGGACTGCGGGTGAACCCCGTGGATGCAGTCTTCCGGCACGATGCTGTAGTAATTTCTGATGTGAAATCCGATGACCGCATGATAGACGCAGTTGCTCGAACCGATGCCGGTAACGACGATCTTATCTCGGCAAGGGCGAAGATCCAGTTTTGCCAAAGTTGCTTCCATTGATGTCTTATAAAAGCAATCGTGCGAGGTTTTCTGGACAATGTTCTCCCCCGGCAACGGCTTTAGCTCCTCGACGAAATCAGCGCCCAGACTGCCCAGCAACAATCCATAGGGCCGCCCGAAAACGGTAAACTCAGGATGGTCCTTGGTACGGATGGATTGCACGTGAATGATCTTTCCGTTGACCTCGCGAAAGCGATCGAGGAGGCGGCGAATATTGGCGATTACCGGCTTGACGCCGGGGCCATGCCGCTCGCACCCTTCCACCTGCATATCGACAATGACCAAGCCCGTAGAGTCGGGATGCAATTCGATCTTGTTTCGGTTTTCCATCTGCCAATCCTCGTCTAAAGTTGGATTGCCAGAGAGTATTTCACAGTATGTTTTGAATTGTCAAAGGATCTTTCAAAGTACCGGCCAACGTCAGCTTCGGCGTACAGCCGAAAACATCGAACATCGTGCCTGACTTGCCTAACTCTGAGTTTAGCCCGCAACCACAGGTCGTGATTATCAACTCGCTTTGAGACAAAGGGGATTGGGAGCGGAAACGAATTTCCCGAAGCCCACGTTCTTTACCGGGGTCCGACTGGCTCAGGCGCGTTACTATCGCAGGACCATGACTCCGAGGACGGTGGCCAGGTAGGCGAGAAATAGCCAGAATTGGATGTCCTCGTCGAGACTGTGCGAGATCTTCACGCCGAGGGGCGAGCCGATGAGCGCCCCGGTCGAGAGTCCGGCGAAGGCTGGAAGATAGAGATATCCGATGGCCGCCGAGGGAAGGTCAGTTTCATTCAGTCCACCGACCACGTAGCCGACCCCCGCACCCACCCCGATAACCGCGGAAAGACCGGCCGCAATGGCCGATGCGAGCTGGATCCGGTACCGGGCGGCACGAAGGTACGGCACGATGATGATCGCTGCTCCGGCCCCGAGCAGAGCACCGCACACACCCGTGGCGAGTCCGTAGATCCACAGGGACGCGCCACGCGGCATAGTGGCGGGCACGTGGATCTCCTCGGAGTCAGCGGACCTCAGCGCGGCTCCGTATCGGCGATGCAACGCGCGGGCGATGGTGTAGCTCACGAACCCAATGAAGAACACGCGAAGGGCCAAGCCGGGCAGGAGATCTCCACAGATCGCGCCTAGAACAGCTCCGATGACAACCCGGGGGGCGATGCGCCGGAACAACGCCCAGTCCAGATCGCCATGACGATGACGCAGCACCGTGGTGTAGAGCGCGGTGACGACCATGACAACCAGCGATGTGCCAACCGCCAGGTGCATGACATATTTCTCGCTGACTCCCTCCAGAGGCAGCGCGAACGCCAGCGCCGGCACGATCGTTAATCCACCGCCCAGTCCGAACAATCCAGACACCAGACCGGCGACAACGCCAGCGACCAGATAAATCCCGATGATCTCCATCGTCACAATCGCCGGACCAGTCTAGCGCAAGATCCAGTGCGCGCAAAGATTTATTCCGGCCCCGTGGTCGATGCTGCGGCAGCGGGACTGGGGGGCGACGGAGAAGATGGTCGGTGAATCTTGCATTTACGCCTCCTTTTTGAGAACGAGTGACCATGGGTGCATTCATTTCAAAGGGCTGGATTCAGTCAACTGTGGTTATTGTCGCGTTGGCGGGCTGCTTCGATACAGCAGCTGGGCAAAGCCGCGGAAAATGGACGACACGCGCCCCGATGCCGTCATCTCGAACCGAGGTGGCGGTGGTGGAGCTTGGGGCGAAGATTTACGTCATCGGTGGTTTCAGCCAGAGCGGAGACCTGGTCGAAGAATTCGATCCGGCGAAAAATAGCTGGAGCCGCCGCGCTTCGCTCCCTAATCCTCTGCATCACGTCGGCGCCGTGACCTTGGCCGGAATGATCTATGTCATCGGCGGATATAGTTCCCGTTGGGGAGCCGTAGACCCGATCTACGAGTACAATCCCTCGTCAGATCAGTGGCGGGGGCGCGCCCCCATGCTCACGCCGCGCGGCGCTTTGGCCGTGGGCGTCGTGAACGGGAAAATTTTTGCTGTCGGCGGTGTCGGCCCCGATCGAAAAAACAGCAATGCCAACGAGGAATACGACCCCGCAAACGATCGATGGGCCAAGCGCGCTCCCATACCGACAGCTAGGGATCATTTGGCGATAGGCGTAGTGGACGGCAAGCTTTACGCAATCGGCGGTAGGTTAGATGGAAACTACGCGAGAAACCTCGCCGACAATGAAGCGTACGACCCCGGAGCCGACCGCTGGCGCGCTCACGCGCCGATGCCAACGGCTCGCAGCGGTATCGCTGCCACAGCTTTGAACGGAAAGATTTTCGTATTTGGCGGTGAATCTCCCGCCGGTACTTTCAACCAGACCGAATCCTATGATCCTACCAAGGACCAGTGGCAAGCATGGGCCCCCATGCCTACGGCTCGGCATGGTTTAGGGGCGGCGGTCTGGGGAAAGGAAATTTATGTGATTTCGGGCGGCCCCAAGCCGGGAGGCACGTTTTCATCGGCCAACGAAGTGTTTACACCCTAAAGTCCCAAACTCTTCGAGAGCGGAGCGATGAGAACGTCCCCCGACAATCCAGTCAGCTAAAAAGCGCGCGCGTCCACGGACTGCTCGCCGAGGTCTAAGATCAATGGTTGAGTTCGGCGCCGCGACTTCATATGATTCCAACGGCTCACCGGAGGCGACATGGAGACCATTCGTTTCGTCGACACCACGCTGCGCGACGGCCATCAGAGCTTGTGGGCGGAGAACATGACCACGGGCATGATGCTGCCGATCGCCGAGAAGCTGGACAACGCCGGGTTCGAAGGGATCGAGCTGATTTCCGGCTCGCATCTCAAGAAAACCGTGCGCGAGTTGAGGGAGGATCCCTGGGAGCGCGTGCGGCTGGTATCCAAGCTCATCACCAAGACGCCGTTGCGGCTCATCGCCGGCCGGGTGAACACGTTCGAATATAATCCGCCGTCGATGTACCGGCTCTTCGTTGAGCGCATGTCCGCCAACGGCATCCGCGAGGCGCGCATTTCGGACGAGTGGAACGACTACGAGGGCTGGAAGTTCCGCGTCGGCGAGTGCCATCGGGCCGGCCTAAAATCAATCTTGAACCTGATTTATTCTGTGTCGCCCAAGCATAGCGACGCTTATTTCGCCGAACGGACGCGCCAGGCCGCGTCGCTGAATCCCTACCGGCTCTGCCTCAAAGACCCCGGCGGTTTGTTAACTCCGGAAAGAATGGAAACACTGGTGCCGATCATTTTTCAGAACGCCAACGGCGTTCCGGTGGAGCTGCACACCCACTGCACGACGGGCCTCGGCCCTCTCTGTTGCATCAAAGGAATGAAGCTCGGCATCCGCTCGATCAACACCGCGCTGCCGCCGCTGGCGGACGACACGTCGAACCCGTCGCTTTTCAACGTCGCCAAGAATGCCCGCGCGCTGGGCTACGCGACCGCTATCGATGAAGAAGTGCTAAGACCCGTGTCGAGACACTTCACCGCCATCGCCAAGCGCGAAGGTTTCACCATCGGCGCGCCGGTGGAGTACGATTACACCCAGTACCAGCATCAGGTTCCCGGCGGCATGCTCTCGAATCTGCGCCATCAACTGCGCAAGGTGGGCCTGGAGCATAAATTTCCCCAGGCGCTGGAGGAAAGCATCCGCGTGCGCGAGGAGTTCGGCTATCCGATCATGGTGACGCCGCTGTCGCAATTCGTCGGCAGCCAGGCGGCGATCAACGTCATCGTCGGCGAACGCTATAAGGAGGTCACCGATCAGGTGATCAAGTTCGCCCTCGGCCACGCCGGAGCCGAAGGCGCGCGCGACATGGACCCGAACGTAAAAGCCAAGATCCTCGACCGGCCACGGGCAAAGGAATGGGCCAAGTGGCAGCCCGACGAGCCGAGCGCCGACGACATGCGTCGCAGGCTAAACGCCGAGGGCACTTCCGACGAAGAGCTGCTCTTGCGTTGGATCATCGGCAAGGAGGACATCGACGCCATGCGCGCCAACCCGCGCCCGCTAGAGTATCTCAACTCCGAGCAGCCGCTGGTCAATCTATTGCAAGAGTTGTCGAAGCGGTCGAAGAACCGCCAGATTCATGTCCAGACACCGGGCTTTTCCGTCACGCTGGAGAAGCGCGCGTAAGCGCGGCGCGCTCCGCGCGCGGTTCAAATCGTTCAAACAGTTCAAGCCGTTCAATCCCCCTCCTTCGTCCTCCCCCGCGTCAGCCCGAGGCTGATCCGTCCTTTGGCGGACGCGGGGGAGGAGACAGGGGCTGGAACGATTTGAACGACTGGAACGATTGGAACCGGCCCACATGAGTCCAATGCAAAGCTTGAACCTTGAACTATATTTCTGGCAGTGTAATAAGAAAAGAAAACTCACGAGGAGGCTTAAGCCAATGGCAAGAGACATCGTCGCAATCGACATTCACGTTCATCTTTCCGATGAAACGACCCAGAAGGCCAAAGGGGACCGCACGGCGCAGATGGCCAGATACTTTGGCCGGGAGCGGCCGCCGGTATCCATCGACGAGATGGCCGACCAATACCGCGCGCGCAAGATGATGGCGGTCATTATGAACACTCGCGATGAGACCGTAACCGGCTTACCTCCGGTACCCAACGATCACGTCGCCAGCGCGGTCAAAAAGCACCCCGACGTCTTCCTGGCTTTTGGCGCCATCGATCCTTGGACCGGAAAGCTGGCGCTGGATGAAATCAAGCGCTGCAAGGACCTGGGCCTATCCGGCATGGGCGAGCTCAATCCGGCCCGGCAACACTTCTTCGCCAACGACATTCGCTTCTACCCTTTGTGGGAACAGTGCGCGAAGTTGAACATGCCGATTTTGTTCCACGGCGGCATGGCGGCGGCAGGGGCCGGCACGCCGGGCGGCATGGGCGTTAAATTAAAATACAGCCAGCCCATCACGCTCGACGAAGTCGCCGCCGACTTTCCGGAATTGAAAATCATCAGCGCCCACCCGACCTGGCCCTGGACGGCGGAAAGCCTCGCCATCGCGCGGCACAAGGCGAACTACTACATCGATCTCTCCGGCTGGGCGCCGAAATATTTTCCCGCCGAACTCGTGCACAACGTCAACACCCTGCTCCAGGACAAGGCGATGTTCGGCTCCGATTGGCCGGCCATCGGCGTGGAGCGCTGGCTGGAAGAATTCCAGCAAGTCAACATGAAACCGGAAGTGCGCAAAAAGATCATGCTCGACAACGCGGTGAAGTTCTTCGGCTTGACACTCTAATAACAAAAGCAAGATTCACCACGAAGGACCTAGCGTGACAATGCCGCGACCGAAACTCGGAATATCTCCCGCAAAGACGCCAAGGCCGCAAAGGTCGGAAAAAATGGTGAAAATAACTCGTAAGAATATTTATCTTTCCCCACCGAACTTAGCGCCTTTGCGCCTTAGCGGGATGAAATTCCGAGGTTCTGAACAGTGACTCACGACGGCATTAGATTCGTCGACACGACGATCCGTGACGGCCACCAGAGCCTGTGGGCGGAGAATATGACCACGGGCATGATGTTGCCGGTCGCGGAGGCGATGGACCGGGCGGGTTTTGACGCCATCGAGCTGATTTCCAGCTCGCATCTCAAGAAATGCGTGCGCGAATTGAAAGAAGACCCCTGGGCGCGGGTGAAGCTCGTCAGCCAGCGGATTACTCACACGCCGGTCCGGCTCAACGCCGGACGCTTCAGCGCCTTCGACCTCACGCCCAAATCGATGTACCGCCTGTTCATGGAGCGGATGGCCGCCAACGGTATCCGCGAGGCGCGCATCTCGGAAGAATGGAACGAGATGCAAGGCTGGCAGTGGAAAGTCAATGTCGCCCGCGACGTCGGTATCAATCCGGTGCCGAACATCATCTATTCGGTCTCGCCGAAGCACACCGACGAATACTTCGCCGAGCGCACGCGCCAGGCCGCCTCGCTCAAAGTCAACAGGCTCTGTCTTAAGGACCCAGGCGGCCTGCTCACGCCGGATCGACTAAAGACTTTGGTGCCGATTATTTTTAAGAATGCCGGCGGCATCCCCGTCGAGCTGCACACACATTGCACGACGGGGCTCGGCCCGCTCTGCTGCCTCGAAGCGGTCAATCTCGGCATCAAGATCGTCAACACCGCGCTGCCGCCGCTGGCGGACGGCTCGTCCAATCCGTCGCTTTTCAACGTGGCGAAAAACCTGCGCGCCCTTGGCTACAAGACGCTGATCGACGAGGAATCGCTCAAGCCGGTATCGGATCATTTCACCTACATCGCCAAACGCGAAGGCTTTCCCATCGGCGCGCCGGTGGAATACGACTACTCGCAATACCAGCACCAGGTGCCCGGCGGGATGATCTCGAACCTCCGCTTCCAACTCCGCAAAGTCGGCATGGAGCACAAGATCGACCAGGCCTTGGAAGAAACCATGCGGGTGCGCGCCGAGCTTGGCTACCCCATCATGGTGACGCCGCTATCGCAGTTCGTCGGCAGCCAGGCGGCGATCAACGTGATCGTCGGCGAGCGTTATAAAGAAGTCACCGACCAGATCATTCAATACGCTTTGGGATACTGGGGGGGCGAAGGCGCCGATTTGATGGACCCAGAAGTCAAAGCCAAGATTCTCGACCGGCCGCGCGCTAAGGAGTGGGCCGAGCGGCCGCCGCCGGAACCGACGGTCCAGGAGCTGCGCAAGAAGATGAACGCCGAAAGTGTCTCGGACGAAGAATTCCTGCTGCGCTGGAACTTGAACGTCGATGAGATCGCAACGATGCGCGCCGCCGGCGCGCCTAAAGAATATCTCACGGCGCGCCAGCCGCTGGTAAACTTGCTCGACGCCTTGAGCAAACGCAAGGACTACCGCCAGATCGTCATCCAGAAGGGCGAAATGGTCGTATCTCTCGAAAGAGGCGCGGTGATTTAAACGTCGCGGGTAGGGGCAAGGCATGCCTTGCCCCTACAACAGATCGACCGTACATCCCATGGACCGCTTCTTTTTCGCCGCCGGATCGTTGATGGCCTTTATCGGTGTTGCTCTCGGAGCATTCGCCGCCCACGGCCTCAAGTCGCGTCTCCCGCCTGACATGCTGACGATCTTCGAAGTCGGCGTGCGCTATCAGATGTATCACGCATTCGGGCTGATCGCCGTTGCTTGGTGCGTCTCGCGCTGGCCGCAAAGCAGCGCGCCGCTGGCGGGCTGGTCCTTTATCTTCGGCATCGTGATCTTTTCCGGCAGTCTCTATCTTCTTAGCATCACCGGAGCGCGCTGGCTCGGCGCGATCACGCCGGTGGGCGGGGTGGCTTTCTTAATCGGCTGGCTTCTCCTCGCCTGGACGGTCTGGCGATAGAAGAAGTTTGACCGCAAAGAACCTAGCGCGGCAAAGCCGCAAACAAATAAGCGAAGACAGTTTGCACCACGAAGTGGGCCATGATCTTACGCTCGCCCACTGAGAATGAAAATGGAGGGTTTCCTTCCACAGGGTGCCCTCCTCGACTCGTCATTCCCGCGCACGCGGGAATCCAGGTTTGTTGCGCCGAATTAGCCTGGATACCCGCTTTCGCGGGTATGACGGAACCCAGGCGGGCCTCTTGGTTCTCATCCCCAAACTCGTGATGTTCGTGGTGAGCATAGGGTTCGGGGTATGTTTCAAGCAGCGGGAATAACCATTGGAAAGTTTGCGCAAGCCGCGAAAACTTTCATGGATAGCAATGCAAAGTACGCAAAAGAGGAAAAACCCTTGTCTTTGCGACCTTTGCGTTCTTTGCGGTTAATGAGCTTTGTCCTCCTCGTCGCGTTGACTGTCCATAGGCCTTCGCGTAACTTGAGCCTGTGATCGTCGGCGTTCCCAAAGAAATCAAAACCGAGGAGAACCGCGTCGCGGTTACGCCCACTGGCGTTGCCGCCTTCGTCGCTCGCGGCCACAGAGTTCTAATCGAAAGAGGCGCCGGTGCCGGCAGCGGCCTCACGGATCGCGCTTACGAAGGGGCCGGCGCGACGCTGGTGGACTCGGCGCAGGAAGTTTGGCAGCAGGCGGACTTGATCATGAAGGTCAAGGAGCCGCAGCCGTCGGAATTTTCACTGCTGCGCCCTGGGATGATTCTTTTCACCTATTTACATCTCGCCGCCAACGAAACCGTCACGCGCGTCCTGCTGGACAAAAAAGTCACGGGCATCGGCTACGAAACCATCCAGCTCCATGACGGCTCGCTGCCGCTGCTCACGCCGATGAGCGAGATCGCCGGGAAACTTGCGATTCAAGTCGGCGCCTGGTGTCTGCAGGCTGAAAACGGCGGCCGCGGCATTCTTCTCGGCGGTGCATCCGGCGTGCGTCCGGGCAAGGCCGTGATTCTGGGCGCCGGGATTTCCGGCACAGCCGCCTGCCAGGTCGCTAGCGGGGTGGGAGCCTACGTCAGCATTCTCGACATCAATCCTTCGAAGCTCCGCTACGTCCACGATATCCTCGGCGGCCATGTTACGACTCTCATGTCGAACCGCGCCAACGTCGAGGAAGAAGTCGTCGATGCGGACCTGGTGATCGGCGCGGTGTTGATCCCCGGCGCTAAGACGCCCAAGCTGATTACGCGCTCGCTCGCCAAACGGATGAAGCCCGGCTCGGCCCTAGTGGACATTTGCATCGATCAAGGCGGCTGCGCCGAGACCTCGCGGCCGACCACGCATCGAGAACCGATCTACATCGAGGAGGAAGTCGTCCATTACTGCGTGACCAACATGCCGGCGATCGTCCCCAATACGTCGACTTACGCGCTGACCAACTCGACGCTGTCTTATGGGTTGGTGCTGGCGAACCGGGGTTTTCCGCAAGCCCTCGCCAGAAACAAGGCGCTGGCCAAGGGACTGAACACCTTTGGCGGCAAAGTTACGCACGAAGGGGTGGCGACGGCGTTCAACCTTCCGTTGACGCCGGTCGAGGAGGTGATTCGCCCATGAGGCTGGTCACACGCGCGGCTTTCGACGGCCTCGTGTGCGGCGCGCTCATCACAAAATTCGAACGGATCGATTCCTATCTTTTCGTGGAACCCAAATTCATGCAGGATGGCCTGGTGGAAATCCGTGCCGGCTACA
>JACPFE010000376.1 GCA_016183145.1 Deltaproteobacteria bacterium
ACGGCCGCGCCGATGAACGCGATGCTGAAGATCATGCACACCGCGCCGCCGAAGCTGGTGGGAATCTCCGCGGCGTTGTCGTAGTTGAACTTCGGGTAAAGCGCGCCGACGCCGACGCCGATGGCGCTGATGCCGAAGGTCATCAGAAAAATCGTCGCCAGCGACAGCGCCATCATCCACGGCGGCACCCGCAGCATGAGATTGCTCGCGAAGACGAGCAGCTCGCCGAGCAGGAGCAGCGGCACGAAGTTGAGCCAGAATTTGCTCCAGAGCGAGGCGCGCAGCGAGATTGGCGCGGTCTGCAGTATCCAGAAGGCTTTTCCTTCGAGGCTCACGGCGGGGAATGCGAAACGCACGGCGACGGCGCTGAGCACAAAACCGGCAAGCGCCAGATTGGCGAAGGAGACGATCATGCGGATGGTTCCCGCCGGCATCGGCGAGCGCTCCAGCGGCAACACTTTGAAATTAAATAGGTAGACGACGATCAGCGCCGCAAGGAGGAAGAGCTGCGACCACTGGGTGGTGTCGCGCATGAAAGTCTTGATGTCTTTGAGCATGATCGCGCGCGGGATCTCGGGAAACGGGCGCGTGATCCATTCCAGCGTCCGGTCGAGCCGATCCCATCTGCGCCGGCCCTGCCGCGATTCCTGCGCCTTGGACCAGCCCGTCAGATAGACGGCGCCGGAAACCCATGACGTAACCAGCGGCAGGAACAGCGCGTAACTCGCCAGCAAGGCGAAAAAGAAACCCTGGTCGGTTTGGCGCTTGAAGA
The DNA here is from genome assembly GCA_016183145.1 of Deltaproteobacteria bacterium. Classification (GTDB taxonomy): domain Bacteria; phylum Desulfobacterota; class Binatia; order UBA9968; family UBA9968; genus JACPFE01. Next base: position 773 of record JACPFE010000376.1, read on the forward strand.
GAGCGCCGGCCAGAATCTCGGCGGACCAACTGCTCGGCAGCAACGTTGACGAAGGAGTTTCCATGGCGCTCAGATACTGCATGAAGTGGCCGAAGGATTCCGGCTGCACGAGCCGTTCGGGCTGGGAGAAGCGAAAGACCAGGTACAGCGCGAGGAAGGTGAGCAAACCGATGAAAAAAAGGATGTCGCGAATCCGCCGCGCCGGCAGCCAATAGACGAGCAGATGGGTGATGAGAACTCCGAAGGCGGCCGGAATGATCAAGAAGAGCGGCAGGATGAGCAGCACCCAGAGGTAAAAAGTGAGGCCGCCGCCGAACACCGCACCGTAGGCCGCGAAGATCGGCAGGCTGAAGAACAATACCATCCAGGAGGAATTGACCGTGGTGGCGATCAGCCTGGAGAAATAGAAAGAGTCGAGCCGCGTCGGTGTCGACAGAACCAGATCCAGATCGCCCGCGAGAAAATAGGTCGAGAGGGACGTGATCACGTTGCTGAACAGCAGCATCGACAAAAAGGTCAGCAAGATGATCAACAGCAGTTGATAGGCGAGGCTGGGGCCGAAATCATAGACCGTTTCAAAGTAGCGCAGCACGCGCCGCACGATCAGATAGGTGCCAAGCCAAAAGCCGATGCCGAGCGCGATCAAAGTAAGCCGGCGCCCCCAGGATCGCTCGCCGCGGAGAAATTCGTTTTTCCAGGAGCGCCAGACCGGCGAGAGTAAGAGCAGGATCGAATTCATGTGGCGTTGGTCCGGGTTTTTCGCAGTCAAATCTTCCTGATTGGTTCTTCCGGGTTCACTGTGAAGGAGTATTCACCGCAGAGACACAGCGCGGCTACGCCGCAACCAAAGGAGTAATCCTTATTTCACCACAGAGGCACAGAGATCGCAGAGTTCGGAGTATCTTATAATCGAAAACTCTTTCCTCCGCGCCCTCCGCGCCTCCGCGGTGAGCCACATGGAACCTTCAATTCTTATCTCATCGCTCCGCCGCTGCGCCGTCCGCGATTTGCTCGCGGGTCAGTTCGAGAAAGACGCTTTCCAGGTTTCCGTCCTTGCTCGCCGCCTGGTCGTGCAGCTCAGCCATGGTCCCGCAGGCGATCAGCCGGCCCCGTTGAATGATGCCGATGCGGTGGCAGATTTCCTCGGCCACGGCGATGCTGTGGGTCGAGAGAAAAATCGTCGTGCCGTTCTCGGCGAGGGAACGGAACAGGTCTTTCAGCGTGCGCGCGCCTCTGGGGTCCATGCCGACCATCGGCTCGTCGATGATGAGTATCTGCGGCTCGTGAATCAGCGCCGCGCACATCACCAAACGCTGCTTCATACCGTGGGAGTAACTCTCCACCAACTCGTCTCTCCAGGGAGTCAATTCTAGAAGTTTGAGGAGTTCCGTCATGCGCCGCTCTAACCGCCGGGGCTCCAAGCGGTGCAATTTGCCGACGAAGTCGAGGAATTCGCCGCCGCATAGTTTCTCGTAGATAAACGGGCGGTCCGGGATGAAGCCGGAAATCGCCTTGGCCTTTTCCGGCTCGCGCTCGACATCGTAGCCCCCCAACACGATTCGTCCCGCGGTGGGTTTTAAGATTCCCATCATCACGCGAATCGTCGTTGTTTTGCCGGCGCCGTTGGGACCGAGAAATCCGAAGAGCTCTCCTGCGGGAACCTCGAAATTGAGCGCATCGACGGCGGCGAGCTTGCCGTAATGTTTGGTGAGGTTGATGAGTTGAATCATTGCTTTGCACCACGAAGAACACGAAGGTCACGAAGGTTTCGGAAAATAATATTTCTAAACTTCTTGACTTCGTGTCCTTCGTGCCTCCTTTGAAAATACCCGTTTGGGGATGAGGACCAAGAGGCCCGTCTGGGTTCCGTCATACCCGCGAAAGCGGGTATCCAGGCTAATTCGGCGCAACAAACCTGGATTCCCGCGTGCGCGGGAATGACGAGTCGAGGAGGGAAATTGGCTTTGCTTGTTTGGTTGCGGCTTTGCCGCGCTCGGACCTTGGTGGTTATGTGTGTTTTTCTGGTTCATCTATGGGGTGACTCAACGGGATAAGTTCCGTCCAGGACTTCGATCTTCAGATTGCCGATCAGTTGCAGGATGTCAATCTGCCGGTCGATGTCGCCTTCGAGAAATTTTATATGCGTGACGTCGGCGGGAAACTGATCGAGCCCGGAATCCAGAGAAATCCACTCGCCGAGCCAGACCTCCGACCAGGCGTGGTAGTAGAAAGCTTCGCGCAGATACACGACGCCCACCGCGGTCCTCGCCGGGATTCCTGCCGCCCGTGCCAGGGCGTTGAAAAGCACGGTGTGCTCGTTGCAGTCACCTTTCTTTGTTTTCAGCACCTCCAGCGAATTGGGCACGCTAACCGTCGGGACCTTGGCAATCTCCCTATACACCCAGTCTTTGATACGCACGGCCGCCTTGCGCGCGTCGGTTTCCCCCGCGATAATTTTTGCCGCCAGGGAGCGAATCTCAGGATGATCGCTTTGCAGGAACACCGTCGGCTGCAAATACGACTTCCAGTGCGGGGCCCGCAATGGAACGCTGAAAGACTTGCGCGGATCGATAATCTCCCGGCGAATTTCCAGACGGTCGCCGCCGAGCCGCTGGCGTCCGCCGTGGAGGGCGAAGTTGGCGAAATCGAAGCCGCTGAGCTTCAGGTGCAGCGTCTCCTTGGTCTCCGGATCGGCGATCGGCGCGTTGGGACGAACGGCGGTTTGGCTGATCAGATCGAGGGGAACCGAGCGCGAGCCCTCCAAGCTTTTCGCCTCCTGCCGGGTTGCTCGAATGATGGCAAAGCCGCCCGGCGATTCCTCTTTGAGCGTCCGACCCTGGCCGTCGATCCAAGAGACCACAGAAAGGCCTTTGAACCGCTGGCGAATGCGCATGGCGGGCTCGACGCGCTCGCCCAGCCGGATTTGTTCCCTTCCCTCGATCACCACCGAAGTGACCTGCTGCGAGAGCGTGGCCGGATCGAAAGTTGAGAAAAAATGTTCCTTGCCCGGCTCCAATTGCTGCGTCGCCGCCAACGGCTTGAGCGCGGCGCTGAGATAAGGAGGCTGGGTCAATGGCAGTTCATGCCGGGCTGAGTTGCCGGCAGAAATCACTTCCAACATGAGTTTGCCCGGCGCCACCCGGCCGCGCGCGCGGAAACGGAGTTCATTGGATTGGAGATCGAAGTCGAAGTTTTCGAGCACCCATTCCTTATCGACCTCCATGGAGAGCCGGGTCGCGGCGGTCTGGCTTGTGCCCAAGAGATTGAGCCGCAGAAGCGACTCGTCTTTGAGCCGATATCCCGGCGCCTTGGGTTCGATGATCTGCGAGGCGTAACCGATTTTCTCGCCGCGGTAGTGAATGCTCCACCATTCCTCGGAGGTCTCGGTGATCGCTTCGACGGCGCGTAAGTTGATCGGCGCCGGAGCGATCCACCACTGGCGCTTGAGCAACAGGAAGTTCATCAAGCACCAGAAAAGGACGATGGCAAGGCCGATGGATCGCTTCACAAGCATGCGATAGAACATATATGGTAAGGGCAAAGTTCCGCTAATTCAAACGCAATCGTAAACAAAATGACCGCTCCGGCTTCCGAACATATAAGATTCGCCGCCGACCGCATGCTCGGCAGGCTGGCCAGATGGCTGCGCGTCATCGGGCAGGACGTCATCTATGGCCGGCACCTGTCCGGATACGGCTTGATCCATGCGGCCCGCGCCGAGAACCGGCTGATTCTTACCCGCGACCGCGGACTCAAGCAAAAACAGCCGCCGAAGTTTATTTTCATCGATAGCGATGATTATCGCGAGCAGCTCCGCCAGGTCATTCGCGAATGCGGCCTGAGGGCCGGCGATACTCTTTTTTCGCGCTGCCTGGAGTGCAATGCCGTCTTGCAGGCTAGAAGCAAGGAGTCGGTAGAGACGCTGGTCCCGCCCTATGTTTTTGCCTCGCAAGAGAAATTCTTTTGGTGTCCCCACTGCCGGCGCGTCTATTGGCCCGCCACGCACCATCAGAAGATGGTGGAAGAGCTCAGGATTATCGGCGTCCTGTGATCTAGAATTTAGCTCGTTCGTGTGTTAGAAAAATGATCTGTTTAATAGCGTTCTAGGGGATAGTTGAAATCCCTCGCTCTTCGTCAGGTCACAGCATAGGCGTCAGGCGAAGAGAGAGTCCGTCATGCCCGCGCAGGCGGGCATCCAGGGAGGTGGCGGAGGAAAAGGGTGCAGAACCTGGATTCCCGCTTGCGCGGGAATGACGATTGAAACCTCTCAGCATCGAGCCGAGGGTTGTCAGTTTTTTATTTCCCCGGTAGCTCAGTCGGTAGAGCAGTTGGCTGTTAACCAATTGGTCGGGGGTTCGAGTCCCTCCCGGGGAGCCAGTTAGCGACTCCGCTTCGCGCGGTTCGATCTGCTTGAACTGCCGAAGCGGAGTCTGCTCATCTAAACGAATATTTTTCGTGTGCGTCAGGAGGGCGAACGATGGCATCAGCGAAACAGGTCGTAGGCAATCCAACTCCTCGAGTCGAAGGCGAACTGAAAGTCAGCGGCGCGGCGAAGTACGCCGTCGACGTGACCTTGCCGGGAATGCTCTGGGGCAAGCTGCTGCGCAGCCCGATCGCGTCGGGAAAAATCAAGCGCATCGATGCGAGCAAGGCCTTGGCGCTTCGCGGCGTGCACGCGGTGGTTAGCGGTGAAGATTGCACCGGCCTAAAGATCGGCCGCAGGCTCTACGATATGCCTATCCTCGCTGATGGCGAAGTGAGGTTCATCGGCGAAAAAGTCGCGGTGGTGGCGGCGGATACCGAGTTGATCGCCGAGGAAGCGGTGGGTCTTATCGAAGTGGACTACGAAGAGACCGAGCCGATTCTCGACCCGGTGGAGACGATGAAGCCGGGGGCGCGGCTGATTCATCCCGACGTGGTGAATTACAAGGGGCTACCCAGGCCGCTTAAAGAACCCAGCAACGATTTTATTTATATTACCTGGGGCAGGGGCGACATCGAGACCGGGTTTCGCCAGGCCGATGTTATCGTCGAGAACACGTTCACGACCTCGTCGGTGCATCAAAGTTATATCGAGCCTCACTCCTGCGTCGTCAAAGCGGCAGCCGACGGCTCGGCGGAATTCTGGTCTTGCAGCAAAGTTCCCTACGGAGTGCGCGAGCAGGTGGCCAACGCGCTGAAAATTCCCCAGGAGAAATTCGTTTTTAATCCGGTGTACATCGGCGGCGATTTCGGCGGCAAGGGAGATTTCATGGATCTCGCCGTCGTCTATCTATTGTCCAAGAAGGCGCGCCGGCCGGTCAAGCTGGTGATGGGTTACGACGAAGAATTCGCCGCCGGCAATCCGCGGCATGCCTCGATCATTCACGTGAAAACCGGCGTTAAAAAGGACGGCACCATCGTCGCGCACCATATGAATTTTATTTTCGACAGCGGCGCCTATGGGGCGTTTAAACCGAATGCGTTTCTCAACGGCCCGCACCTTTCGGCCGGGCCGTACAATATTCCCCATGCCTTCATCGAAGAGCATATGGTCTACACGAATAAGATTCCCTGCGGCCACATGCGCTCGCCGGGCGATCCCCAGGGCTTCTTCGCCAATGAAAGCCAGATGGACCTGGTGGCGAAAAGGCTGGGGATGGATCCGATCAAGTTCCGGCAAAAAAATTTCATGCATGACGGCGACATCGACCCCACGGGCGAAGAAATCCACTACATCAAAACCGACGAGACGCTCAAAAGGGCGATGGAAGATTCCGGCTATCGCAGGCCGAAGCCGAAAAACGTCGGACGCGGCCTCGGGGTGGTCCAGTGGACGGCGGCGGGCGGCATAGGAACCGTCGCCATTACGCTGGATGAAAAAGGCGTAGCGACGATTGCCTCCGCCATGCTCGATCAAGGCGGCGGGACCTATACGATATTGAGCGAGATCGTCGCCGAGGAGCTCAAGCTACCCCTCAGTCAGGTCAAGTGCCGACTATTGAATACCAGCCAGGGCAAAAAAGACACCGGCGTAGGCGGCAGCCGGGCGACGCGGGTGTACGGCAACGCGGGCTACGAAGCGGCGCTGAAGGCCGTGGAAGCGATCAAGCGGGCGGCGGGGGAACAGATGGGAGTCGCGCCGAATGAGATAGTACTGGCGAAAGGCGCGGCGCTGCACCCGCGCATGGAACGGCGACTCACTTACGGCGAGATCGTCAAGGCCAAAGGTTCGCCGATTACGGTCGAGGGGACGTTTAACGATAGCAGCAGGGTTCACGCGGCGTCCATGTGCGTGCAAGTCGCGGAAGTCGAAGTCGATCCGGACACCGGCCAGGTCGAGCTGAAAAAATTCACCTCCACCCACAACACCGGCACCGTGCTCAATCCGCTGATGCATCAGGGACAGATCGAAGGCGGGTCGATGACCGGCATCGGCTACGCGCTGATGGAGCAGCTCATCATCGCCGACGGCAAGGTCGCCACGACAAACTTCGGCGAATACAAGATTCCCACGATCAAAGACGTGCCAAGGTTCAAGAGTTCGGTCAGCGAGCAGCCCAAGGGCGCCGGCCCCTACAACAGCATGCCGATCGGCGAGACCGCCAACATTCCCACCGCTGCAGCCATCGCCAACGCGGTGGAGGACGCCTGCGGCGTCAGAATCAAGAGCTTGCCGATCACGGCGGAAAAGGTTTACGAGGCGCTGCACGGGGGGAAGTAAAAGAATTCAGATTTCACCGCGAAGGCCACGTACTCCTGTGCGAGCATCGCAATCGGTGTAATGTCTGTGTACGTCATTGGACTTCTGCCGACGATGTGGGTCGTGAGCAGCGTCGCGTTCCCGACAGAAATCGTATAGCCATCCGCCGGCCGTTGCGATAGATAATTCAACC
>JACPFE010000005.1 GCA_016183145.1 Deltaproteobacteria bacterium
CCGCGAATCGCTCGAGCCGCTGATCTCTGCACTTCAACTCCCCTGATGAGTGGAAAAGCGGGTGAGGAGCCATGGAAAGCTACGATCCAGCAAGTACCGGAAGTTATTTCTTACTGCTGACCTCGCGGAAGCAGTTTTCTAGGTTTTTGCCGAGCCGCAAACGACCTGCAGATTTTTTGAGCCGGTTTAGATCGAGGCGTGGTTGCCCAACCGTTAATAGTTCTTTTACGTCAAGCAAATCCTGCGGACCGCCAGCGTCAAGTTTCATCAAAATAAGATCCTCCGGATGTAAAACCAGAATTTCAATGCCTTCGACATCGATGCCAATCGCCCGTTGAACCGCCTCACGCTGCCACAGTTTATGCACCCATAAGATATCCGCACGAACGCTTCGAAACTTAGGTGAAAGCTCGACTCGCAGGAGTAGCGGAATCGGATCGTCGTAACCGCCTACGCGCCATTCTACGGAACTGCCAAGGTTTTCCAAACGTTCCTTAATCTTCGCGCGCAGAGCGAGACTTCTGATTGGGCTCGGTTCGCAGTCGGCGATGATGTCGATGTCTTCTGTGGCTCTGATGACTCCCCAAGTCGATACGGCTAAACCACCCAATAGCGCGAAGCGCAATGTGAGTTGAAGTTGGGTTCCGATTTCACACAGCAACCGGTGTATTTCTCGAAGAGCTGGAGTTAAACGCTGGTCCATCTGTTAAGTGCTTTGCGACCGGCGTCGCGGAGCGCGTAGCATAGGTCCGAGAGTTCCAGGGCCAATTTGAGATTTTCGCTTGGCGTCCCCGCGGAAATTGTCCTCGACTTTATTCGGGAGGGACGGCGCCGCTGGCGCTGGCGGAGCGAGAGCGTTTTTGCTTTGGCGGGTGACTTTGATTTTCTCATTTTTGATTAGGTTACCAGATCGGCTGTGAGCTTGCCACCTGATCTCACACGGCCACCTTCCACCGTCGGTTTGCAAGCCGGCGAATTCCGTGAAAGATTAGCGCCGGAAATAGCCCCATGCCCGTCAGCATCCTCAATAATATCACCGTCGTCGAGTGCGCCACCTTCGTCACCGGACCTTACGCCACCGCGCTGCTGGCTGATCTCGGCGCGCGGGTGATCAAGATCGAGTCGCCGCCCGATGGCGATCCCTATCGCACCTTCGCGCCGGACCCCTATTTCAGCTTCAACTTCGCCCATCTCAATCGCAACAAAGAGAGCCTGGTGCTCGATCTCAAGGCAGCCAAGGGTAAAGAGATCTGTCTGGACTTGATCAAGCGGGCCGACGTGTTCGTGGAAAATTTTCGTCCGGGCACGGCTGATCGTTTGGGTCTGGGGTACGAAGCTCTGCGCGCCCTCAACCCGCGCTTGGTTTACTGTTCCATATCCGCCTTCGGCCAAACGGGCCCTTACGTCGACAAGCCGGGCTTCGATACCTTGGGGCAGGCGGTGAGCGGGCTGCTCAGCCTGCTCAGCGATCCGAATGATCCCAAGGTCATGGGCGTGGCGGTGTCGGATTACGTTACGGGGCTTTCCGCTGGCTACGGCATTCTCGGCGCGCTGCTCGCGCGCGCGAAAAGCGGCGCCGGTTGCCGAGTCGAAACCTCGCTACTCCAGGCGACGCTGTCTTTCATCGGCGAGACCGCCGCCGGGTACATGCGCACCGGCAAGGTGCCGAACCGCATGGCGCGCGTGAAGAACGCCCACGCCTTCGCGTTCGTCTGCAAAGATAAACTGCCGCTGGCGATTCACTGTTCGGTGCCGGAAAAGTTTTGGCTCGCCTTGCTCAAGGCGATTGACCGGACCGACATCGCGAAGGATGAGCGATTCAAGACCCGCGACGGCAGGCGGCAAAACTACGAAGCGCTTGAAGCCATGTTGGCGCCGGTGTTCGCGGCCAAGACGCGGGAAGAATGGCTCAAGCAGCTTGAAGCCGACGATGTTCCGGCGGTGCCGCTTTACAACGTCGCCGAGGTGCTTGCCGATCCGCAAGTCAAGCATCTCGATCTCGTCGAGGAATTGGCTCACCCGCAGGCCGGTAAGTTGAAATTTGTCGGCGCTCCTGTACGTTACGATGGATTGGCGCAGGGAAAATCAGCGCCGCCGCCCCTGCTCGGGGAGCAGACCGCGGCGATCCTGAAGCAGTTGGAAAACGATCAGGCCGCAATCGATGAGCTTGTCGCGCGGGGAGTTACAAAGGTTGACAAAAGCTAAAGGGTCCAACAGATAGATTGTCATCCCGAGCGAACGCGAGGGATCTATGAAGGATTTCTCGCTGCGCTCGAAATGACACGAGAGGAACCGCGTGGCCTCTCCGCTATTGGGACAAGGTCTCTGATGGAATTTAAGATGAGGAACCAAGTGCAGTTCGGGTTCTCTACTGTTGGTGCGTCAATCAATAGTTAAAGGGAAGGGGCCATGATCTACGACGTTGAAATAAATTCCGCGGCGCACTATCCGGCGGCGGAAGTGCCGGGATTAGTCGCGTTGGCCGAGCAGGTGGGCTTTGGCGCCTTTTGGAAAGGTGAGTCGAACAGCACCGATCCGCTGATCTTGCTCTCGGCGGTTGCGAGCCGCACTAAGACGATCATGCTCGGCACGGCGATCTACCATATCTATGGCCGCAGCCCGGTGACACTGGGGATTCAGGCCGCGACCCTGCAAGATTTATCCGGTGGGCGGTTGCTCCTGGGTCTCGGCGTGGCCAACAAAGCCATCGCCGGCTGGCATGGCGGTGTTTTCGACCGGCCGTTAAAAAGAGCGAGCGAATATATTGAGATCGTGCGCCGGGTCGCCTCCGGCGAGCGCGTCGAATATGAGGGCGAGCTTTACCAGACCGGCAAGCGCTTTCAACTTTCGTGGAAACCGACTCACCCGAACGTCCCCGTCTATCTCGCGGGGCTCGGGCCACAAATGACCAAGCTCGTCGGGAAAATTTCCGACGGCGTGTTCATCAACATGGCGACTCCGGCGAAGGTCAAAGAGATCGCGGCGCGGGTGCGCGAAGGGGCCATGGAAGCCGGGCGCGATCCCGGTAAGATCGAGATCATCGCCAAGTCGCGCGTGTCGCTCAACCCTGACAAGGGCCTCGCCCGCGCGAAGCTGCGCCAGGTGCTGACCTTCTATAATATCGCCGATCACTACAGCGACATGCTGCGCGCCATGGGTTTCGACAAGGAAGTGAGCGCGATCCACGAAGCGTTTCAAAAAGGCGGTTTCAAGGCGGCGATGAGCGCGCTTACCGACGAGTACATGGACAAGTTGCCCGTCGTGCCGGCGAGCGAGGTCCGAGAGATCAAAGAGAAGATGAAAGCCTTCGAGGAGGCCGGCGTGACGCGCATGGTGATTCCCTACGTGCCGGTGACTGAGCCGGCGGCGGAGGACGCGCGGCGGTTCTTGGAGGCGTGGGGGCGCGCATAGGGTGGTTCAAGGTTCAAAGTTCAAGGTGGGGAGGCGGGGAC
>JACPFE010000386.1 GCA_016183145.1 Deltaproteobacteria bacterium
AATTCGACATTCGACAATATGATCCTTGACTGAGGTACAAGATTGAAGTAAAGAGGGGTATGCAATGGAAAAGAAGCATTTTGCACTGCAAGACACTGATAGAAGCGGTCCGCGTTCCTCACGAAAAGGTGTCTTCTATTGAGGCTGGGGATTTCGAGTGCCCGGAACAAAAATAAAAGTTTTTGATAAAATCGTTCAGGTTATTGAACTGCTTGCGACTTCCTCGCAAGGAGTGACGCTTAAGAAAGCGCAGCAATCCTTAGGGCTAAACAAAGGAACAGCCTTTAGGATTTTACGCGCCTTAGAATCACATAGGGTTGCAGCGAGGAACGAAGACGGCACTTTTGTCCTGGGCAACCGGGTACTTTGGTGGGCAACTTGTTACCGTCAAAAGCGCGACCTTTCAAAGCTTGTCCGACCCCACCTGGAAAAGCTTCGCGATCTGACATCGGAGACAGCCGCTTTTTCTATCATGATGGGGAACCAAACAGTCGTTGTAGACCAGGCAGTTAGTCCGTACGCCACAAGCACTAGATTTGATATTGGATTCTCTGCTCCCTTGCACGCGGGAGCGACGGGGCGGGTAATGTTGGCGCATTTGAATCCAGAGAGACGGAGGGATCTTACAAGCCAACGCTTGGAACGCATTACAGAGCGAACCATCACCGACAAAAGGCGGTTCGAACAGGAATTAAATAAATGCCTAAGTCAGGGGTTCGCTTTCAGCGAGGGAGAAAGGCTCATTGGTACTTCTTCCATCGCCGCGCCTATTCTCGGTCCCGAAAAAGATGTCTTGGGAGTGATATCGGTGACTGGCCCATCCGTAAGGCTCACACGCAGGAGATGTAAGTCAGTCGCTTCCACGTTATTGAAAGAAACCCGGTTATTAACGCAACAACTGAACAAAGCCTGAATAACTGTTAGAGAAGAGCATCGTTTGAAACTTGTTTACAGAACAACACCGGACGGTTGGCGCAACCTTCACCGAGAGGCCAAAGACAAAAAGGCTTCCGAATCCCTAGCGGGGTTCTGAAAAAAGGAATTTCATGCTTCGACGGGCTCAGCATGAACGGAAATTTGTCAATGAATTCGAAGCAACCTCCGTTCGCCCTGAGCCTGGTCGAAGGGTGAACGGAGGTTTTTCAGACACCTGCTAGCACGATAAAGGAACGGTTGAGAGTCGAGTTTTAGGAATTCAAAGCGGAGGATGTTTATGAGCGTGGGGAGGAAAGTATCCCTTATTCTTGTGATCTTGCTGATGGTTTCGATAAGGACCGCGCCTGTCAGGGCAGCTTCCATTTTAGGCGACGAATGGGACAAATTCTTCCGTGATAGAGTCAGCTTCGCCGGTTATCTCGAAAACGTGACGGGCCTTTCCATCGCCGCGGGAGACCGCAAATTTACCACCAGCAACCGCTTCATCATGAACCGGTTGACGTTTCAGCCTGAGTTTAACGTCGATTTCAATGAGCAGTTGCGGTTTTTCATCTCATGGAGATTTGCCAAGGAGCCTCGCTATAACAAGGAGGCGAAAGACCGGCGAAGAAATACGCCGCCACTTCTTCCGTTGGACAACACCTTTTACGACGAGGACAGCTTCAAGCCTTGGGAGATGGTCATTGACATTAAGCCTACGGATCGGGTCAAGCTGCGATGGGGCCGGCAATTTATCTCGTGGGGCGAAACCGATGGGGTGAGACTGCTCGACGTGATCAATCCTCAGGACGGCACTTTCCCCCCGCCATTGGCGCCCAATTTATTCAACCTCGATGAAACAAGAATTCCCAGCTGGGGCCTGAGAGCCTTCTACAATCTGTTTGCCGCAACCAACACGACTTTGGAATTGATCGCCATGCCCGGTTTCGATGAGGCAAAGAAAAGGGTCGACGAACTTGCGCCCCTGGCGGGGAGATGGGCGCCACATTCCGAGACACGCCTGGGTCTCGGGAGGCTTTTTGCGAACCCCATAGGACCGATTCCTGTTGTCATCCCCGATATTCATAGAGAACTGCCGGATGCGGGTGATAACTGGAAGCTCGGCGGCAGGATCACCCACACTTTCGGCGGACTCAGCGCCGGGATCGGCTACATCTGGGGATACAACCCGCAAGCCGGCGACATGATACTTAAGAAAACAGGCGCGCCGTCGCTGACGACGTGCCCTTTCCCGCCGTTTCTTGTTCTCTGCACGCAAGTGAAGCTCAAGCTGATCAACGACCGCACGAGCATTTACGCGGCGCACTTCAACTATTCGCTCGAAGAGCCGTGGAAGACCGCTGTCCGTGGCGAGCTGGCGTTCTATCCATCCAAGCCTTACAACATCTCCCAATACCCCGGCTCCACGGGTTTAAAGGCCGGGCCTGATCCGAAGCACAGCAACACGGACATCGTCGAGAAAAACACCTTGAGATACTCGCTCGGCTTCGACCGGCCGACGCTGATTCCTTTTCTCCATCCAGATGACCCATGGCGCGCGTTCAATCTCTCGCTGCAAATTTTCCAGAGCATTATCTTCGACCATGAAGACGGTATCCGCGCCTTTGCCAGCGCTGAGAAAATCCACAAAGTCTCCACTTCCCTTACCTTCAGAATCGGCACGGGTTATCTTGGCGACACGATTTTTCCGGATGTTTTTGTCGCTTATGATCCATTGGGTTATTGGTCGGCCAATCCTGCGGTGAGTTACGTGCCGCCGTGGAACGAGAAAATAAGGTTTACTCTCACGGCGGCTCTATACGGAGGGCGCAACAAGTTCGGCTCGCTGGGCGTATTCAGCGAGAAGGATTCGGTTTTTCTGAAGATGCGCTATCAGTTCTAAAGACTTGCTAAGGGGGGATAAGATGAGATTGACGATCGCAGCCTATAACCGTTCGATTGTTTGCCTGGGAAACGGCGCCCTGGCGGCTTTCCTTTCTTTATTCCTGGTGGCGCAAGCTCGCGCGGCGGAGGCCGAGCTTAAGCCCGGCGATACCATCGGTCCCCACAACTGGGAGCGGGTGAAAGAAATGGTGGGAGAAAATCTCCTTTCTCGCATCAAGCAGGGCTATACGTTTAAGATTAAAGCCCCGACCCGGTATCAGCCTCCTCGCGAATATGTTGAGGCGACGAAAAAGCATGCGCCCGCGGTGCGTCTCGGACCCGACGGCGAGCTGTTGAATCATGTTGCGGGACTCCCTTTTCCGCAGATCGATCCGCGCGATCCGCAGGCGGGGCAGAAGGTGGCCTGGAACTTTTACTGGCGTTGGCAGGGCGATGATTTCAAGGGCGGCGGCGGCACCGAAACCGGTAAAATGATTCGCTACGCGATCGAGAAAGACGGCTCCGAGCGGCGCTACGACTTCTACTCCTATTTTCTCTTTCCGCGCACCCGCGTTACGCTGGAGCCCAAGCCGGTGATCCCCGGTTTCGAAAATATCGACAGCATCCAGCTTCGAGTGGACTCCTATCCGCGGGACAGCGCGGGTTCGACCACTCTGGAACTGCGTTACAGCGATCCGAAGAGACCGGATGATCTCTATCTGTACATTCCCAGCTTGAGGCGGATTCGCCGGCTCACCACCACGCAACGGTGCAAAACCTTGGCGCCGAGCGAATTCAACCTGGATGATATCGATTTTTTTCGGGGCAAGATTACCGATTTCAACTACAAGCTGGTGGGCGAGAAAAAGGTGCTGACGAATTATGCTCAGTAGCGCGTCCCCTATAACCGCAAGAAAGGTGATTACCTTCCCGCCGACGAACAATGGGAAGTGCAGGATGTTTACGTTTTGGAGATCACCCCCAAGGATCCCGATTACTGCTATCCCAAGCGGGTCATGTGGATCGACAAAGCCGCGTGGGAGGCTACCTGGGCGATGGTCTGGGATCGCAAGGGCGAATACTGGAAAGAGCTGGTGCTGTTTCGCATACCGGGAAAGCTTCAAGATGGCCAAGTGGTGTGGCAGCAGGGGACCGGTTACATCATCAACGTTCAAAATGGCCGCTCCACGGTCATCAGCGCGTCACGTAAATTCAACATCGGGCTCTCTCCCAGTCTTTTCACCTTCGGTACGATGCAAACGATCACTCGCCAAGGGGAGGTCAACTAATCCTCGCAAGGTTCGAACCGGCTCGCTGGCTTGCCCTTATCCCAATGGCCTTTCAGGAATACCTGGGAGTCGTTCCCCGGGCTTGCCCGTGGGGCTTCACCGAGAAGGAGATTGTTGTCTAGTCGGCGCGAACGCCGACGAGCCCGCTTCCCCACTCGGGCCACTTGCACGC
>JACPFE010000387.1 GCA_016183145.1 Deltaproteobacteria bacterium
TAAGAGGAGCGCCAGCGCTCGTTGCGACAGTTCTCGGAGAAGCGGCAGGAAGCCGCCGACGAGAGATATAAGAATCACCGTCGGGAGATAAAACGCTAAGGCCGTCATGTTTTTCCAGCGACGTTCGAAGCTAACATAGCGCCATAGGCGTGGCAAACCAGAGTGGTGGGTCATTTAGCATCGCAGCTGGCTTTTGGAATCAAGAAAGATTCCTCGCTCCGCTCGGAATGACGTTTACGCGATTTGTCATCCCGAACGAAGTGAGGGATCTTAGCAAACTGAACTACTACCCAAACCAGGAGATCGAACCGCCGTGAGCTATTGGCAACATTGGGGCATCTCGTCGTGGAGGTGAAAACTTCTCTTTCGGTGGTCGTCCCGGTTTATAATGAAGCTGAGAGACTGCCGAAGACTTTGAGACGACTCCATGAGTATCTCGCGGACAGTCCGTTCAGCTACGAGATTGTGGTCGTTCTCGACGGGCCCACCGACGGCACCCGCGAGGTTTTGGCAGCCATCGCCGGCAAGATTACCAATTTGCGTGTGATCGATCATGGGGTCAATCGGGGCAAGGGCGCGGCGGTCAAAGATGGGATGTTCCAGGCTTCGGGGCGGGTACGGCTCTTCACGGATGCGGACAACTCTACCGATATCGCCCATCTGGGCCAAATGTTGCCGCTGTTCGATCAGGGTTATGACGTGGTGATCGCCTCGCGAAATTCAAAGGATGCGGCCGGGGCGAGACAGACCGTGCCGCAGCCTCTCCACCGGTGGCTTCTCGGACGTATTGGGAACTTGATCGCTCGGTTGTTGGTGCTGCCGGGAATTTGGGATACCCACTGCGGTTTCAAGGCGTTTCGCGCCGAGGCGGCGGAGCGAATTTTTTCCCTCAGCGAAATTGACGGCTGGGGCTTCGATATCGAAGTACTGGTACTGGCTCGGGCGTTGAACTATAAGATCGGGATCATCCCGGCTCATTGGATCAACGATGATCGAAGCAACATGCGCTTGCGTTCCTATATGCGGGCGTTGATGGACATCGTCCGGCTGCGGGCGCGTTTGCGCCGTTTCCCGACCAACTGATAAGCGTCGGTAACGTCGGCGACGGGGTGGCCTGCGGGGTCATCATCGCTGGACGGTAAAAGATGCGCGCCGCGGCAGAGCGTTAAAGGAAATGCAATCTGGCCCGTCCTCGGGCTAGAACGTCCTCCGCGTCTTTGATCCGTTCCGCGCTTCCCACGTCCTGCCAGAAGCCGTCGAAGCGATATCCGCTGAGGGCTTCTCCGGCAAGCAGCATCCTGGGATAGGTATCCTTGGTGGTGCCGAACTTCGCAAAGCTGCCGTCGCTTGGCATGTATTCGAAGATTTTTGGTTCGAGAATCTGGACGCCGGTGAACATCAGCTTGGCGCAGGGACCGGCGGGCGCGGTTGGTCTTTTTACCCGGAGAAAACGATAAATTCGTCCTTCTGAATCGATTTCGATGGAGCCGTACTGGTCCGCTAATTCATCCGGCCTTAGCGCCAAAGTGGCGGCAGCTTTTTTTGCCCGGTGAAAATCGATGAGCTCGGCCAGCGGCAGGTCGATCAGGACATCGGTGTTGATGACAATGAACGTGCCGTCCTGCAAGAATGGCTTGGCCTTTAACAGGCCGCCGCCGGTATCCAACAGTTCCTGCTCTTTGGAGTAAATTATTCTTAGCCCGAGCTTCGCCCCATCATTCAGGTAGGCTTCGATTTGTTCACCCAGGTGATGCAAATTGATGATGACCTCCTGGATGCCGTAGTGGCGCAGCAACAAGAGCGGGTACTCGATCATCGGCCTCCCCGCTACGGGCACCAGGGCCTTGGGAGTTTTGTCGGTCAGCGGCCGCAGGCGCTCACCCTGGCCCGCGGCAAAAACCATCGCCTTCATCGCATTTCCTCGAAATGGTCGGCGAGAAGCGGAACGATCGATTCCGTCTGCGGCAAGCGCGCCAGATTGCGCTTGAGCCGGGAGACGGTTGCGGGGATGAACTTTTTGTAGCCGGGTTTTCCTTTGACTATGTCGAGGTAGAAGAAACGGCCGACGACTTTTAAGTCGCGTTGGATGGCGGATAAAAGGTAAATTTCTCGGAACTCATCGCCGTCGATGGTGCGCTTTTCAGATTCCGCTCTCCTATCGAGGTAATAGCGCAGGAGGCTTGCTTCGAGATCGGGCCGGATGACGCTGTCGGTGATCCGATCGTTTAAAAGGGAAGCCAGGTCGTATTGCGGCGGCGCCAGCAGGGCGTCTTGAAAATCGATGACGGCGACGGTGTCGTCGTGAATCATCAGGTTCCAGCTATGATAATCCCGATGATTTAAGCAGGCAGGTTGGCCCTCGAGACGCTTGGCGATGGCGGTAAAGACTGTCCTGAGTCGCTCCAGGGTCGGATTGTCCACGTGGGCGTCGGGCCGCTTGATCAAACCGTATTCGAGAAAATGCTCGAACTCCCACATGTAGAGGCGAAAATCAAAGCGCTGTTGAAAAGCAATGCAGGCGTCGTCGCGTTGCTGGGTGCCGCGCACTTGCAGCAGGAGGAGCTCGTCAATGGCCTTGCGGTACCAGGAGAGAACCTCGGAGGGCGGCAAGCTTTGCACTCGGTCCCACAGAGCTATATCGCCCAGGTCTTCCAGTAGTAGGATTCCTTCTTTTTCCCAGTGACCGTAAAGCCGGGGCACTCTGACGCCGATGCGGCTCAGGAAGCGGTGCAGGTTGAGAAAGGGCAGTTCTCTTAATGGTTCCTTGAATACCGCTAACTCCTCGCTGGAAAGGGGCAGAGAGCTTCCCGCGGGGAGTTCCATGACGATGACCGACGGCGGGGCATCGGCCCCCTGCAGCAAGGCGCGATGATAACGCCGGGTTGAGGCGTCGCCGGCAAGGGTTGTCAGGGACAGGAGGACGGAATTTTCGCCAAAGAGCGCGCGGACCTTGTCGCTGATCAACTGATTGATTTGCCCGGTCAACTCTAACCTCAGGGGTATATCGAATGTATTCTCGCTCAGCGAGCGGCCGGTTATTTGCGCGAAGCCGACGCCGTCGGCGACTCAAACCTCTCAACTGCCGCCGAAGCCGATGGTTACCTTACCCGCTTCGACAATGACGGGAACATGGCGGCGCCCCTTCGAGTATTTTAACATACGTTCGAGGCCGGCGTCGTCTTCCAGAACGTCGACATACTCAAAGGCAATCTTGCGGCGGGAGAAGTCCTCACGGGCTCCCGAGGTGTAGGGTCAAAGATCTTTTCCGAAGATGAGAACGGGTTCGGTTGTCATGATGGGTTACTTGTCAGTGAATGATGCCAGTTCCTTGCCGATGCTCAAAAATAGGCGCTGGATAGTCAAATTGCAAGTGAGCCGTGCACTATGTTACCTTCGTAAGAATTTCCTGAACCTTGTTGAGTGACGGAGACGAACCCGTGTCGATTCGTGTCGCCATCGCCCAGATCAACCCCCGACTTGGAGATCTTCA
>JACPFE010000388.1 GCA_016183145.1 Deltaproteobacteria bacterium
AACGAGGCGGCGCTGTTGGCGGCGCGGCAAGGCAAGGACGCCGTGGAGATGGCGGATTTCGACGAAGCGATCGCAAGAGTGGTCGCCGGTCTACAGAAAAAGAGCCGTGTCATGAACCCAAAGGAGAAAAAAACCGTGGCTTACCATGAATCCGGGCACGCGCTGGTGGCGGAACTTGTCCCAGGCGCGGATCCGGTGGCGAAAATCTCCATTATCCCCCGCGGCATCGCGGCCCTCGGCTATACCCAGCAGTTGCCGACGGAGGATCGCTACCTGCTGACTCGATCCGAATTGTTAGCGCGTATTTACGTCCTTCTGGGCGGACGGGTCGCCGAGGAGATGATCTTCGGCGATATCTCGACGGGCGCGCAGAACGATCTCCAGCGCGCCACCGAGATCGCCCGCACGATGGTGACCCAATTCGGTATGAGCGAAAAATTGGGTCTGGTGGCGCTGGAGGGACCGCGCACGCCGCTCTTCCTGCCGATCCCGATGCAAAGCGCCAAGGAATACAGCGACGAGACCGCCCGCATCATCGACGCCGAAGTAAAGCAGATCCTTGAGCAGGCGCACGACAAGGTAAGAGAAACCCTCGCGTCACACCGGCCCGCGCTGGAAGAACTGGCGAGCCTGCTGCTCAAAAAGGAAGTCGTCGAACGGCCCGAGCTCCAGGCGATTCTGAAAGTCAGGAGCATCGATCGGGCCAAAGAACGAAAAAAGGTCCCCGAAGTAAAGGAAAGCGAGCAGGTTGAAACCAGCTGATCAAGGGCGGGCGAGGCGGGAGGGCGGCAGCTTTTGCTCGTTAAGCCATCAACGAACCTCTTCACTCTTTGCAAGTGCGCGTCTGCCGGACTGCACGAGGCCAACGGCCAGCGCAAAGACTGATCCATGCCACGCTAGAGGGCAATTCTTCTTAAGTGGCACGAGAGCACGAGGACGTTGTGGGGCATTGAGGAAACTTCTAATGAAAAATTTTTGCCTGGGTCTCTGGAGACTCGCTGATCCAAAGATTTCGTTAGCGTCCTTCGCGGCGATGTTTCTCGGCGCCTGTGCGGCGGCGCGTGGCGGTGCTCTCTCGTGGAAATGGTTGGCCCTCACGGTGTTGGGAATTTTCTTTATCGAGATTGCCAAGAACGCCTCCGGCGAGGTTTTCGATTTTGACTCCGGCACCGACTTGGCGGTTGCAGCCGAGGACCGCAGCCCATTCTCCGGAGGGAAGCGGGTGCTCATCGATGGTCTGTTGAACCGGCGGCAAACAATCAGCATCGCCGCTGTGAGCTACCTCCTCGGTATCGCTGCGGGTCTCGTCATTGTCGCTTATAGAGAGCCACAGATTCTCTGGCTCGGGGTCGTGGGGGTGGCCCTTGCCTATTTCTACCATGCGCCTCCCTTCAAATTATCCTACCGGGGACTTGGAGAACTCGCCGTAGGACTCTGTTATGGTCCGCTAATCACTTCCGGGACCTACCTGGTGCAGCGAGGTTCGGTGACGCCGGAGGTGATTTTGCTAGCAACCCCTCTTGGGTTACTGATCGCGGCCTTTCTCTGGATCAACGAGTTTCCCGATTACCGGGCGGACAAGGCCTCAGGAAGACTTAATTTAGTAGTGCGGCTTGGGCGCCCCACGGCAGCGCGGGTTTTCGTGGCAACGATGATGGTAGCGGCGGCCGGTCTCACATTGCTGCCTCTGGCGGGAATTCCCGTGGCAGTCTACCTCGGCGCGCTGTTTCTAGTTCCGGCAGCCGTTGCCAGCAGAATTCTACTGCAACACGCCGAAGTCACCACACGGGTAATTCCCGCGCAGGCGATGTTTTTGATTTCATTTGTGCTCTACAGCTTGGGCTCGGGTATCGGTCTGCTTTTGGCACGTTGAGGGGATAACCATGCCAGATCATCAAGGCCATACGACCGTCGTTTTCCCTGGTGGCGGCAGGCCGTTCATCCGATGATAGCCGTTGGTTCACCGTATTTAATTCTTGTACCGGCGGAATTTCCGCGGTCGTCGCGCCGGCTGGACGTACAAGTCGATGAGAAAACGACTTAGCGCCTGAAATATTTAACAAACAGTTCTTTGATATTCTAAGTTGACTTGTTTAGGGAGCTCCGCAATGCCGGGAAAAATTTACCGCTATCTTGCCGACGATCACGCGCGCCTTGAGAGTTTGCTTCAGAGCGCTACAATGCGCCCTGACAGCATCGACCCGAAACCCTATGCCGCATTTCGCGCGGGTTTGCTCAAACATATCGCGATGGAGGAAAAGATCCTGCTGCCGGCTGCGCAAAGGATGCGCGGCGGCGAGCCGTTAACGCTCGCGGCGAAGCTTCGGCTCGACCACGGCGCGCTCGCGGCGCTGCTGGTGCCGACGCCGACACTGTCGCGGCCATCTGCGCGATCCTCAAAGCCCACAACCCCATCGAAGAAGGCCCGGACGGCCTCTATGCTCAGTGCGAGCAATTGGCAGGAGCTGAAGCCGACCGGATTTTAGCTCAACTCCAGGCCGCTCCCGAGGTGAAGGTCGCGCCGCATGTTGACACGGCCCACGTGCTCGAGGCGACACGGCGGGCTTTGGTCAAAGCTGGTTATGCCCTAGAAGTGTGACCGTCAGTTTTTAGTTGGTGATCGGCATACTCAGCGTTTCGTTGCTTGATGTCTTGTCGCGGCGAAGTCTTCGACGCGCTCCTGAAGCCCGCTGTCACAAACCCGCTGGTTACGGCAATTCAGTTTGTTTCTGATGCGAGAGAAAGACCCCGCGGGACAATTCAGTTACGCCCAAGGTTCGCCAATGGCCGGGGCGCGAGAAAGTTCGCCAACCACGATGAATTTCCCTGCTGCGGACAATTTTTTTCGACGAGCGAAGATCATCGGCGCCGAAGATTGTTCCGTCCCCGGCGCTTGATTGCTTCGACGAGAAAAAAACTGATCGCACCGGCCGTGAAGCAGACCGCCAGATCATCCGCGTGCAAGACGGTAAAGCGGAACAGTTTTGATAGCGACGGAATATATAGGACCGTCGCCAGAAATCCCAACGCTCCCGAGATAACCCACCAGAACGCCGGATTCGCCGTGCGCCAGCGGAGAACGAGCCGGCGCGACCAGGAGCGGTTGGCGGAGATCAAACCGAGCATGCCGAGCACTAGAGTGGAAAACGTCAGCGCCCGGGCGTTGTCGGCGCCCTGGCCGCGATAAAGCGCGACGCCAAAGACCAGCAGAACAATTCCCAAGACGGCGCCGCCCTGCAGGAGGCTGTAGAGAATATCCCGTCCGCCCAAGAGCGGCGTGTCGGGTTCGCGCGGCGGTTTTTGCATGATATTTGCTTCAGCCGGCTCGGCTTCAAAAGCGATCGAGCAGGCTGGATCGATGATCAATTCGAGAAAGACGATGTGCACCGGCGTAAGGACCAGGGGCCAATCGAGGATCAATGGAATCAGCGCGAGTCCCGCGATCGGCACATGGATGGCGAAGATGAAAGACATCGCTTTTTGCAGGTTGTCGAAGATGCGGCGCCCGGAGCGAATCGCTTCCACGATGGTGGCGAAGTCGTCATCGAGCAGAACCAGCGAGGCCGATTCGCGGGCGACGTCGGTGCCGCGTCCGCCCATGGCGATGCCGATGTGGGCCGCTTTCAGCGCCGGCGCATCGTTGACGCCGTCGCCGGTCATCGCCACGATCTCGCCGTTGGCTTTGAATGCCTCCACCAGATTGAGCTTTTGCTCCGGCAAGACCCGGGCGAATATATTGGTCTTGGGAATGCGGCGACGCAACTCTCCCTCGTGCAGCGCCGCGAGTTCAGGACCGGTCAAAATTCCTCCGTTCGCAGCGAGGCCGATCGCTCGGCCGACGGCCTGCGCGGTGGAGGGATAGTCTCCGGTAATCATCACGACTTTGATTCCCGCCCGAGCGCATTCTTTGATCGCCGCCGGTACGGCCGGCCGCACGGGGTCGGCCAAGCCGATGAGCCCGAGAAAATTAAAATCGAAGTGATGCTGGGTCGTGGGCCAAGCATTGCCGGCAAACTCCGCTCGGGCCACGGCCAGCACGCGTAAGCCGTCCCGCGCCAAGGAATCGACTTGCGCGGAGAGCCTTTGCATCTGCTGTGAATCAAAATGGCACAGATCGGCGACGGCTTCGGGCGCTCCCTTGGTGGCGATCATGTGCTGGTCGCCTTGCGCGGTGTGCCAGACGTGAGAGAGCGCGAGCAGCTCCGGAGAGATCGAGTACTCGTGGGCGAGCGTCCAATCTTCAAACCTCGCGCCGTGATCGAGAGTGCGGTCGCCCAGCGCTTTGAAGGCCTTTTCCATCGGATCGAACGGGTCGGTTTCACTGGCGAGAACCGAATAGCGCACCAGCCTGTGGAATTTTTGCGGCAGGAGCTGGTCGGTTTGGCTGTCTACGTCGTAGCAGTCGTTGCCGACGCAAAGCCGCTTTACGGTCATGCGATTAAGCGTCAGCGTCCCGGTCTTGTCGGCGCACAGGACGGTGGCGGCGCCGAGGGCCTCGATGGCCGGCATTCTGCGCGTTAAAACATTGCGCTGCGACATGCGCCATGCGCCCAGGGCTAAGAAAACCGTGAGGACGACGGGAATCTCCTCCGGCAGGAGCGCCATGGCGAGCGCAACACCCACCAGAAAACCGTTGATCCAGCTTTCTCTCGTGAGGCCGTAAAGCGCCACAACCAAGGCGCAGACCGAGAGTCCGACGGCGGCGAAATTGCGGATCAAGTTGCCGGACTTTCTTTGCAGGTAGGTCTCGTCGGTTGCCACCGACTGGAGCGCCTTGCCGATGCGCCCCATTTCCGTGCGCGCAGCCGTGGCAACCACTCGGGCGACGCCGCGGCCTTGGACCAACATGGTGCCGGCGAAGACGAAGGGCAGGTCGTCGCCGCCGGGACGAGTAATTCTTGGGCGCCGTTCCAGACGCTTTTGCGCACCGGGACGGCTTCTCCGGTGAGCAACGATTCGTCCACCATCAGGTCGTTGCACGAAAGGAGCGCGGCGTCGGCCGGCACCCGGTCGCCTTCGGTGATAATGAGGTAATCGTCGCGCACGACCTCCCGGCCGGCGATGCGCTGCTCTTCGCCGTCGCGGATCACCAGCGCGCGCGGGCTCGATAGATCGCGCAAGGCCTCAAGCGCTCGTTCGGTTTTTCTCTCCTGAAAGATGGTGATGCCCATGATAACGATGATCCAGAAGGCCAAGATCAACGCTTCGCGAACGTCGCCGAGGGTCAAGTAAATGACCGCGGCGGCGATCAGCAGCAGAAACATCGGCTCGCGCACGACGCCTAGGGCGATGTCGATGGTTCGGCGGCGCGTGGATGCATGAAGCTCGTTGTAGCCGTCTTCGCGCAATCGCGCCTCGACCTCGGCGCTTGAAAGTCCCGTGGGTGGGTCGCTCCTGATTTGGCTGTCCATCTCAATCGGAGGATGCCTTGTGGCTCGAAGTTAGTTAAGTCCGATTCGGGCGAAAGGCAAGTGCAAGCGATGGGTTAAAGTCCGATGAGACGCTAATCTTGACGCATTCTACCCACACGCCGTCCGGAATCACGCGCCGAAGGCTGTGCTGATCGCCGTTAATTTCGCTCAAGGGGCAGCCGGAAAGGTCAGGTTCACGAGACAAACTATCAATTACCCCCTCTCTGACCACTATCGAAGGGTCTTCTAAGAATAACTCACGCCCGACCCTAACACTGGTCCCATTATCGTCGGCTCTATCGGGATGCGTCCATGGTGAGCCGGCTGTGCGCCAATTACGAAGCGGATCGAGACCTCAAGACAGAAAAGAAGATTGCTGGAGCGATCCCCAATAACGCATAACTCAGGCCTGACCCCTACTCTGACCCCTACTCCGCTCATGGACAGAAAAAGCAAGGCGACAAAAGTGTGGGAGGCAGACAAATATTTTACCGGCTGTCGCTGTTGATCGCGCTACGCGGAGAGTTTGATCTCGATCTCCGCGCCGAGGCGGCGGGCGACCTTTTTGAGTGTCGGCAAAGACACCCGATTGTAATTTTCCCCTCCAGGAGTGCGATGTTGGGCTGTTGCATGCCGACCCCCCGTGCAAGTTCCGCCT